>NZ_JBFRGA010000015.1:0-28354 GCF_052115105.1 Chryseobacterium sp. 2TAF14 | reverse complement strand
GTTGTAATAGGTCGTGATAACAGATATTAGAGGAAAGTCTTGCATATCTTACAAATATCTGAAAAATTATTTTCATTAAATTATTTATAGAAAAACAAAATTATAATCTTATGGCACACAATATCAGACAGGTTTTCACAAAATAGTCTTAGATTTGTTATCTTAATACTATCATATGTGTGGAATTGCCGGGATTGTAAAGAGAAAAATTCTTGAAGAAAATTTCTATAAAGAGACTTTGAAAAATATGACCGATTCTATCGTTCATCGTGGTCCGGATGATGAAGGCCACGAGTTTTTTCAGAATTGTTTTTTAGGTTTCAGAAGACTGGCAATTGTAGATTTATCTAAAGATGGTCATCAACCGATGTATTCTGATACCAAAAATGAATGCATTGTTTTTAATGGCGAAATTTATGGTTACCGGGAGCTGAAAAAAGATTTGTCTCATTATCCTTTTCAGAGCAATACAGATACAGAAGTTATCTTATCGTTATTTCAAAAATTCGACTCTGAGCTTCCAAAGCACCTTAACGGAATGTTTGCTTTTGCAATCTGGGATGAAGAAAAACAGCAGTTGTTTTGTGCGAGAGACCGTTTTGGAGAAAAGCCTTTTTATTATGCAACCGGGAAAAATTGCGAATTTATTTTTGCATCGGAAATCAAGGCGATTCTGGCAACAGGTCTGGTTGATGCGGAGCTTAATGACGAAGCTGTTTATCATTTTCTGAGGCATATGTATGTTGACAGCCAGCAAAGTATTTATAAAAACATTAAAGTTTTATCACCTGCTCATCAGCTGATTTTAAAGGATGGTAAAATTGATATTTCCCAATATTGGAATCTTCCGGCTGAAGAATTGAAAATATCAGAAGACGAAGCGATTTCTACATTTAAAAATTTAGTTGAAGATTCCGTAAAAAAACAATTGATTGCAGATGTAAAAGTTGGCGCTTTTCTGAGCGGAGGTTTAGACTCCGGAACATTGGTGGCCCTTTCTTCGCAGAACACTCAAAATTTAACGACTCTTGGCTTTCAATATGAAGGTGACTGGGATGAAATGCCCGATGCGCGAAGCATTGCCGAAAAATATAAAACCGATCATAAAGAAGTTGCCCTTCAAAGTTCTGAAATCCCTGAAGTTTTGGCTGAAGTTCTTAAAAAAATGGACGAACCGATTGCTGATACAGCCATTTTAGCGACTTATACCATTTGTAAAGAAGCAGCGAAAAATATGACCGTCGTTATCACCGGAAATGCAGGAGATGAATTGTTTGGAGGCTATAAATGGTATCAAAAAGAAAAGGAAATTTTAGAAAAAGGAAGCGCAAATCCTTCACTTTTGCCTTTTTACAAAATAGGTTCTGCCGTTAGTGAGAAACTGGGTTTAGAAAAATCGAGACACTATTTTTTAGATAAAATCTTCAGAGCAAAATTTCCGGATATTGTTTCTTATCAGAAAGAGAAGGTGCATCATAATTTTTCTCATGCTGAAACTTTATCGTTGCTCAAAACCAACCAGAATTACGATCATCAGTATCCATTCAATTTAGATAAAAATAATCTGAATACCTGTATGAAGATGGATCTTACAAACATCATCCCCGGAGATTATCTGGTAAAAGATGACCGTATTGCAATGATGCATTCTATTGAGCTGAGAACTCCGTTTTTAGACAAAAATCTGGTTGAGTTTTGCTCTGCTCTTCCTTCAAAATATAAAGTAGATTCAGCCCAGACCAAAATTATCCTGAGGAAAGCTTACGGAGATCTGCTTACCCAAAATATCCTGACTAAGAAAAAGCAGGGTTTTGGCGCTCCAATTGCAGACTGGCTGAAAATTCCGGAGATGGAAAATTTAACGGTAAAAATTCTAAAAAATCCTTCTTCGAAAATATTTACAAAGTTAGATTTTGATGTGGTACAGAAACAACTGCATTACAATTATAAACATTGGTCCTTGCTTGTATTAGGAATCTGGATGGAGGAGCATGCGTGAAATTTATTTTGTAAACTTCCATTTTATTTCCCGCAAAATATAAAAAAGCTGTCCTTTGATGCCTCCATATTTGCCATAAAGTTTGAAAACTGATGAAGGTAACTTATTTTTAAGCTGATAATAATGCAATACGGCGTGGTATTTTTTAATTAAAAATAAACGTTGTGAATCAGTAAATTTATCATGGTAATCTGAAAAAATAATTTCATAAACCATCGCTTCGCCTACCTGTTTCTGATCTTTAAAAGAATCTACTCTGGTGAGGTTGATTTCTGAAGATCTCACACACATTTGGGTAGAATTTAAACCATAAATTAATCCGCCTTCAGAATAATCGATCCAGGCTACTAAAGGCGTTCCCCACGCTAAAGGAAAACCCCTGAACCCAATTTTTTCGTAAGAACTTCTTCTGAAAATATTTTCGCTTATGCTTGTGTGAGTCTGGTTATTTCGGTCTCGCCAAAATGTATTTATTGAGGTGTCGTATTCCGGATGAATAAGATCAGCGCCGCGTAATTTAGAATTTGTGTCGATTGAAGTTATCGCCGTTTTAATAACATTGATTTTTTTTTCGTCAACAACG
The DNA here is from genome assembly GCF_052115105.1 of Chryseobacterium sp. 2TAF14. Taxonomy (NCBI): domain Bacteria; kingdom Pseudomonadati; phylum Bacteroidota; class Flavobacteriia; order Flavobacteriales; family Weeksellaceae; genus Chryseobacterium; species Chryseobacterium sp. 2TAF14. Next base: position 25,772 of record NZ_JBFRGA010000015.1, on the reverse strand, counting down.
GGTAAAATCCGATAAAATTCTTCTACAAAATTCTTTTTTGGGCAGTCGTCATCCCCCAAAATGCATATCCATTCTTCGTCTTTTGAGAAATCGATACACCTGATCCATTGTCCTTCCAGATCTTTGGCTCCGAGATTGTTTTCAAAAGATTTGTACGTGATATTTAAACTGCTGTATTTTTTTATGATATCAATAGGATCATTAGGACTGTTGTCATTTCCAATATAAACCGAGAAGTTTTTATTGGTCTGCTTTTCTAATGATTGTAAAGTTTCTTCGAAAAAATCAATTTTATAATAAGGAATGACAAATGCAAGTTTATTCATTTTTAGGATGATTTTGTGTTTGGTTTTAGCCTTAAATAATTAAAGCTAAAAATATTTTTGAAGAATATGATAGAGATAAGTCTCTTTATTTACCCTGTTATTTTCAATAAAATAATTTTCAATATCCGGAATATCGATATGGTAACCCGATCCGCTCCTGATGAGATTGATGTCTACTTTTTTACCGTAAAATTTTTCTACAATTTCCAGAATTTCGATAATAGAGTAATTTTTAACGTACGCTACATTTACAATTTTATTTAAAGACTGGCTGTCAATAAGATTAAAAGTGATATTCTTTATGTCTTCTACATCAATCAGATTGCGTGTTGCTTTGGTATGAACGTTAATTGTTTCGTTATTTTTTACCGCTCTCACGATATAATTCATCAGAAGATTTGGGTTTCCGCCTTTACCGGCTGCATTGCTTACTCTCAGAATAAGAAACCTGCTGCATTTGCTTTTTATAAGCTGCTCCATTTTCAGCTTGTGAAGAACATACACGCTATTTGTTTTCGACGAATCATAAATACTGCAGGTAGAAAAATAAATAAAAATTTTGTCTTTATTTTCGGTAATTGTATTATTAATCAGTTTTTCTTCTCTTAAAAATTCTTCGGGTCTGTCTTCTAAAGAATTTGAAACACCGGATGCAAAGAAAATAATGTTTTCTCTGTCACAATCTGTAAATAATGAAGCGATAAGACCTTTGCCTACAATCATTCTAATATTTTTTTTACGATTCTTTCTGAAGCTTTTCCATCGCCGAAAGGGTTGTTTTCACTTTTAAAAATATACTCTTCCGGATTATTGTAAATTAAATTAAAATTCGTTTTAATCTTTTCAATATCTGAACCTACCAAAACTCCGCAGTTACAGCTTACAACTTCCGGTCTTTCCGTTTCTTCACGTAAAATCAAGATTCTTTTTTGAAGACTTGGAGCTTCTTCCTGTATTCCTCCCGAATCTGAGATTATCAGTTTAGATTTTGCCATTTTTTTAATAGTTTCTAAGTAGGAGAGTGGCTCGGTAAAGTTGATGTTTTCCGGTTTTTCCTGATCGAAAGAATCAAGAATAATTTTTCTGGTATTTGGATTTGGATGCAGCGCCCAGTCAAATTGTGTTTGCGGATTTTCTTTAGCAAGCTGGCTGATTGCTTTTGCAATATTTTGTAAAGGCAAGCCGATATTTTCCCGTCGATGGGCGGTAATAAAAACAAGATCCTGATATTCTACCTTAATATTTTCTTTTTGAATAACATATTGAATCATGTCTACAATACTGTTTCCCACCGGCGAAATATGGTCTTCAGAAACATTTTCTCGCAGAAGGTTCTGCTTAGCTAAAACAGTGGGAGCAAAATTAATATCTGCAGTCATGGAAACCACACGTCTGTTAAATTCTTCAGGAAAAGGAAGTTTTATATCTGAAGTACGAAGTCCGGCTTCGATATGATAAAATTTTCTCTGTTCTAAAAAAGCAACCATTGAAGATGCCAATACAGTAAAAGTATCTCCCTGAGCAATAATTTTCCGGATGTTTTCTTTATGAACTAAATTTGACAGCTCGTTGATGAGTTTTGCAATCAGGTTTGAATTGGTAAAAGACAAAGATTGTACAGAAAGCCGGTGATGAGGTTGGATTCCGAAGCTTTTCTCCATTTCGGTCAGTAAAGAGTCGTGTTGCCCTGTATTGACAATGCAGATTTCCTGGTTTTGCCTTTTAAATTCGGTGATAATGGGAAAAACCTTGAGAAATTCAGGCCTTGTTCCGTATATAATTGCAATTTTTTCTTTCATCCAAAAATGGTTTTCAGTAAAAATAATAAAAACTTAAGATTTTAAACGCTTTACGATATGTTTTAAGAGCATTTTTAACGGAAACTGATTAAGAATTTCATCTGCAGAATACATTTTCATGTTATTTACAACATTATGGATTTCTTTTTTCCCGTTTTTCATTTCCACAATATTTTTTAAATGGAAATTTGCGTGAACGAAGTCTTTAAATGGATTTGGGGTATCTCTTTCGTGCCAAGTTCCCACAAAATGGTGACTGGCATAATTCTTAGGTAAATCAAGACAGAAATAGGTTGACGGATAAATAACGATTCCGTCTTCCAATTCCTGGTATTCATCTTTATTTGGATCCGCTTTATATTCTTTAACCAAAAGCTCCGAAACAAAAACGGTATTGGTAATAAGGTTAAAGTCTGTTTTTTTATCATAAAAATCCATCACTTTTTTTGGCCATGGATGTTCCGCTTCTGTCGCCCAAAGTGCAGTAAATGGCGAACCGGTGATTTCAAAACCTGAAAATGCACGGTGAACCAAAAACTCATCCAAAGAAAATTTTACCTCTACATCAATATCCATATAAATTCCGCCATGCTCAAATAATGCTAATGCTCTTGCATAATCGGATACGAAAGCCCATTTTTTCTGCTCAGAAGCTAAACGTACATATTCGCAGCAATTAATATCAAAATTAGTCTCATTCCATTCTGTTATTTCATAATCGGGAAGGTTTTTCTTCCAGGAATCTAAACATAGATAGAAAGATTCGGGCTTTGGTTTTCCGCCAAACCAGCAGTAATGTATTTTTTTTGGGATCATTTTTTATTTTTTACAGGCATCGATTTTAAATCCTTATCCTACTAAGTTACCAAGAATTTTTTAGTCGTAAAAATGATGCATTTCTACTTTTAAGAATATTTATTTTTCTAAGCATTTTAAGTGTTTTTATTTAATTCTAAGTAAGAAATCAAACCTTTATTTCTTGTCTAAAATTCTTCTGATGAAATAAACAATCATGTGGAATTTCAATTTTAAACTCCGGATGTTTTTAAGTTTTGAAACAAAACTTTTGTTATTTATACTTTCATAATCCCAATAATTTTTAGCAAATATTTTTCTGTATGCTGAAGAAAATTGGTTGTTATTCATTTTCTCTTTGTAAGCTAATGCAGCACCTTTTGGGCTGTTTAAGAATAAATTTTTTCCCTGAGCGGTCAGTCCGTCTTGTCTGTATTCAGCATTTACGATGGATTCATGGATGTATAAAAATTTATAATCAATATCCATTCTGTCAAAAACTACAGATTCAAGCATAAATTTTTCGCCTTTAAAAACAGGATATTCAAATTTTTTTGCCAAATCTGTCTTGAATATTAAAGTAAGTTCTCCGTCATAACCATATTTGTATTTGAGCTCATTTGTAGTCAGTACCAGATTATTATCGATCTTCTTTTGGTCTGGAATATTCTTATTTAAAATATTGATTGGTGATGCGATACCGATAATTTTATCTTCTTTATCAATAAAAGGTATTTTTTTTTCAACTGTTTCTACACCATTTTTTTGTAAAAAATCATCACTGTCTACAGTCACAAAATAGGTTGTTTTTATATGACTGAGCGCTGTATTTATGGCAACATGTTTCCCCTGGTTTTCCTGATAGATATAGACGATTTTAAAATCTGCATTGTTTTTAAAATTTTCTACAAGCTCTTTGGTAGTATCCGAAGAGCCGTCATCTACAATCATCCACTCAAAATTTTTGCTTGTTTGTGCAAGAAGCGAATCAAACAATTGCGGAAGAATATACGCACGATTATAAGTTGGTGTAAAAATGGTCAACCCGGTCATAGCTTCTGTAAAATTTTTGAAAATTCAATTCCCCAATTTTCCCAATTGAGTTCTTTATCATAAAGTTTGCGTGCATTTTCAGAATACTCTTGTGTTTTTTGAGGTAGCTTTAATAATTTTTCTATTTCATCCGCATAGTCATTTGCCTGAGCTTCGGGAGAAAGTAAAATACCGTTGTAGCCATCAATAACATGAGCAGAAACTCCGCCTGTATTTGTAGAAATTACCGGCAAACCATATCCTGCAGCTTCGCAGAAAGCAATAGGAGTGCAGTCTGCTTTAGTTGGAACAAACAAAAAATGAGAGCTTAGTAAATGTTGCTGAATCTGCTTAAACTCATCAGGATTATTTTTATTAAGAAAAGGAATTATAGTTACCCAGTCTGCTTTTATTTCGGGATTGCAACCCAGAATCAGCATTTTTATGGGATAGCCTTTTTCCTTTAAAATCTTTAAGCTTTCGTAAGCAAGCGCACCTCTTTTTCTGATCCAGTCAACAGCTAGAAACAGAAAAGTAAATTCGTCTGTATTTTTTCGATACTCAATTTTTTCCGGGACGATGATGTTGGCGCCGAATTTAATGGTCTTAACTTTTTCCTGGTTTATCCCATAAACATTGACCGCAAAATCTCTTGCCCAATCTGATGAAAAAACAGAATATGAGGCATTTTGCAATGCTTTTTTTTCTAAAAATTTTGTTTCAAGCTTTGAAAGTATTCCAAAACCTGAATAGTAAGGATAGTAATTCAGCAATTGGGCAACATTTGCGTCATTTAAATAAATTATCGGAATGTCGGTTTTTAAATACACAAAATCGTTAACATGGGTCGGATTAAAGAGCGCATCAAGCTTATATTCTTTTAAATTTTTTCCGAGCCGCCTCGCTGCGACTTTTGCTTTATACGTAAATAAATGACGGTTGTAACCTCTATTGAAAATTTTATTAAACCATTTTTCAATCAGCTGAAACCGGGCTTCTTCTTTTTCGGTAAATATTACTTTCGGGATCCAGACAACTTCATACCCCTGAATGAGCAGTTGCTCATACATTTTAAACATGGTTCCCGACCAGTTTTTTTTGTCTTCTAATGGCATTGAACTGTAGAATCCGATCTTCATTTCAGTATTTTATCTCTTAAAGTTAAAAATGGCAGCTCTAATTTTTTATACAAAATTGTGGAGATTGCCATCGTAATACCCCAAAATAAGAAAAAATTTACAATATCTGTCTGTATTTTAAATAATGGCAAGATCCAAAAAGTTACAAGCGAAAGATTTATCAGATACATCGAATACGATACCAGCGATATATGAATGATGCTGTACTGCAAAGCTTTAAATTTTATCTGCTTAATATTGTTCAAAAACGGTAAAGTAAGCATAATTGCTATCGACGTTAATGAAAAGGAAAGCAGATATTGAAACGGTTGATAAAGAGGTTCAAAATTATGAATAAGCAATACGCCGATGCAGCCTAAAATAAAGTTTCCGGTTTTATTTTTATTAAATACAGCCGGATAATACACGTAAAGCCATGCAGCCAAAACTCCATAAATGATAGCATCAATTCTTGTGATCACCTGCCGTACAAAGTAGCGATCGTAGATAAAGTAGTTTTTGGCTCCAAGATCAAAATAATAATAGACTCTTATAATGTTTGCAAATAATATGATTAAAATAATACCAATGAAAAAAAACTTTTTTCGGCTGTATTTTCTTAAAAAAGAATAAATTAAAAAAAATAGCAACGGACAAACCAGATAAAACCATTCTTCAACAGCTAAGCTCCAGGATTCCGGGAAAAAATGATCAATTGGATAGTATAAATTTTGAAGAAAAAAAGAATATTTAAAAATATAAAAACCTATATCTTTATTGTTTACGATGCCTTCAAGACCGATCAGTATCAACAAAATAAAATAATAATTCGGGAGCGTTCTCAGCCATCGTCTCGCCCAAAAATTGAAAATCTGCTTAAAAGAAATTTTTTCACTGAAAACTTTTATCATTATCCTGCCAATCAAAAATCCGCTCAAAACAAAGAAAACCGCAACTCCGTCAATTAAAAAAAAAGATAAAAATTTTTGAATGCTTTCGGGAAGATAAACTTTGCTGTGGGAAATCATCACCAGCAAAATAGCTATTGTTCGCAAAATATCCAGCCCTACAATTCTGTATCCTGACGTTGGCAATGAAAACAATTTTTTAAGCATATTTTTTCTTAAGATATATTCTTAAATTTTTTTCCTTCTTCAAAATCCATTTCAGATGCTGAAAAGCCAAACTGAGTTTTCCCTGTTTTAAAAGATTAGAAAACGCAATTCTGCTCCTCGAAAAAATCTGCCAGTCTGCAAATTCTTTTATTTTGCCTAAATATGTTTCTGCAATAATTTCATCAAGATAATTATGTCTTAGATCTCTTTTATAATTTATTCCGTTTGATATTCCTTCTTCGTGTCGCAGATAAGAAGACATTGTGAAATGTGAACCTCTTATTTTTCCGTTTAAAGAACACGCCATGTACAGAAAAGTATCAAAATACAACAGTTCAGGATGTTTGAAGAGCTTTTGTACGGCTGTGTTTTGTAAAACTTCTGCCCTCATAAATACAGAAGTGGTGTGTACAATCCAATGCTGATAAATCTCAATAGCCGAATAATCTCTGTCTTCTACTTTTGCGAATATAGTTTCGTTGATTAAAGGATCGGGAGAAACGTTTTTCACCTGATGGAAACACATTGAATATTCTTTGTTGTTCTCTAAAAAATCATGTTGTAGCTGCAGTTTATTTTCATCCGTCCAGTAATCGTCACCTTCACAAAATGCAAGATATTTTCCGGTACATTGTTGCAGCGCATGATAAAAATTGGGGGTTGCGCCTACATTTTTTTGATGTTTTATTAATTTAATTTCCAGATGAGGTGGCTTATTTTTTATATATTCTTCAATGATAAACGGTGTACTGTCTTTAGAGCAGTCGTCACTTATAATGAGCTCTACCGTGAAATTTACTTTCTGCATAAAAATTCCATGCAGGTTTTTTTCAATAAAATTTTCCTGATTATAGGTAAGAACAATGATGGAAGCTTTACTCATGAAGAATTTTAATAATAAATAATATATTTTTTACAATTATTGCTTACTAAAGATACCATTAATAAAAATCCGGAAATAGTATAAAAACTTTTGTATTTCCAGCGCAATTCTGTAAAGTTTCGGATGGTAATTATTTTTGATGAATCTTTCCGGAAAAGACTGCATCGGATAGTAATCATAAAAAACTTTATGCTCATCTTTTAAAGTTCTTTCGCGATACATTCCTTCCAGATGTACAAACACTTTTTTTCTTACACCTTCATTTTCTTTATGTTTAATAAGAATATCAAAAAAAGCTTTATGATTGATCAGACTTTTATTCCGGTGCGAATTATTATTATGCAATCGGTAAGTACAGGTTATAACCTCATCAAACAAAAAGCTGTGATTTTTGCTTAAACGAAGCCACATATCATAATCTTCAAAAGGTAAATTCTCATCCCAACCGTTTTCTGCAATGATATGTTTTCTTTTTAAAAGTACAGACATTGCCGGAATAAAGTTTCCTACAAGCAACATCTCGTAAAAATTTTGAGATTTTAAGCTTAAATAAGAAAGATGTCTTGCAATAAATTTATTTTGATAACGCTGAGATTCATCGTTCATTAAATGAGCATCTGAAAATACCATCGCATATTCATCCAAGGAGCTTTCCAGCATAGCAACATGACGTTCCAATTTATCATTCATGAAAAGATCATCGAGCGCTAAAACCTGAATGTATTTTCCTTCTGAAATGTTAAACAATTCATTGAGTGTTTTTGTAATACCTTGGTTTTCTGAATGCTCTATTAATTTTATTTTTAAATCTTGATTCTCAGATATCCAGGATTTGATCACTTCTACAGACTGATCTCGCGAGAAATCGTCACAAATGATGATTTCAAAGTTTTTGTAAGTTTGTGCTTTGATGCTCTCAAGAGATTCTCTAATGAACCTTTCCTGATTATAGCATAAGCATAAAATACTGACTAAAGGATTACCGGTCATCTGAAGTTTTTAAAAATTGTTTAATGCCTCAATGACTGCCTGAATTTCTTCGTCTTCCAGAACGGGAGAAATGGGAAGGCTCAATACTTTATCGTGAATTTTCTCACTAATCGGGAAAGAAAGATCGTTCCATTCTTTGTAAGCTTTTTGCTGATGAGGCGGAATAGGATAGTGAATTAATGTCTGAATATTTTTTTCTGCAAGGTAATTTTGCAGCTCACTTCTTTCCTCTGTTCTTATCACAAAAAGATGCCAAACATGTTCATTTTCATTTTCTGGCATTTCCGGGATAATTATTTTCGGGTTTTTAATTTCTGAAATATAACGTTTTGCAATCTCTGTCCTTCTTTTGTTTTCAGAATCTATGTATTTTAGTTTTACATCAAGAATGGCAGCCTGAATTTCATCTAACCTGGAATTAAGCCCTTTGTAAATATTCACATATTTTTGGTTAGAGCCATAATTTGCCAAAGCTCTTATCGTTGCTGCAAGTTGATCGTCATTTGTGGTAATCGCTCCTGCATCACCAAGATTTCCTGATTTTTTACCATTCCATTCTGCGCCGATTGCCTGTGCGTTGTCTTCTATTATTTTAAGATTTTTTTCTTTGGCAATTTGTTGAAGTTTATCAGAGAAAATAATGCGTCCGTATAAATGTACAATTAATATTCCTTTAGTTTTTGAACTTATTTTTTCTTCAATTTTAGAAACATCAATATTATAAGAATTTATATCGGGTTCTACCAAAATCGGTACAAGACCGTTGTCTGAAATTGCCAGAATTGATGCGATATAAGTGTTGGAAGGAACAATAATTTCGTCTCCTGCAGCCATTACTCCCATTTCTATATAGGCTTTCAGGATAAGGCGCAAAGCATCTAAACCGTTTGCAACGCCAATTGCATGAGAACTGCCGATGTAAGAGGAAAGGTTACTTTCAAAATTTTTCAGTTTTTCTCCCATCAGATACCAACCCGAGCGAAAGACTTCTAAAAGCTGTGCTTCGATCTCGGTTTGATGCTGCAGGTTTATTTTTTGTAGATCAAGAAATTTTATCATATTAAAGTTTCTGTGTTTTTATTAAATATATCTTTTATTCTTTTTGTTAATATTTTATGGAATGGTTTTTCAATTAAATGATAAAGTATCATTGCGGCTAAAATATTTATACAGAATAAAACAATTATAGTGACAAATTTATTATATATATTTAAATCTATATTCTCAAGAATAATTAAAAAGGGTATTTGAACAATATAAAAACAGTATGAGATATCTCCTAAATATACAAACAATTTATTTCCCAGAATTTTTAAAATATACTTTTGAGGACTAATGTTAGTTATAAGAATAATATTTGTTAATGGTATAATAATTATATTTTGAATAACATATCCCTTTAATTTTTGACCAATAAATAAAAAAAATAAAAAAGAACATAAGATAGTCGTAAATATGAGTATTTTAGATAAATTTATTTTATATTTTACAACTAATAGAGCGGCTAACATTCCTGAGACAAACTCAAATGTTCTCAACGGAGGAAAAGCATAATGAAGAGCAAAAGAAATTAATTTTAAATTATAAAATATTCCTGGTATTATAGAAAACAAAAAAAATAAAAAGAAAATTAATATTGCTTTCTTTTTTGAAAGGCTAGAAATTACATTTAAAAGTAAAGGAAAACATAGAYAGAAAAAAAATTCAGTTGAAATAGACCAAGAACCTCCCCCATACCAAACTTGTGCAAATTTGGGTAAATAAGACTGAACCATTAGTAGGTTCATTACTTGAATCTCAAAAAAATCTTTAATTTCAATTTGCATTATTTTTACAATGATTGAGCAAATCAAAAAACCCGCTAAATATACAGGATATATTTTTGAAAGTCTTTTTAAGATAAATTCTGAAAAGTTAACTTGTTTACCATAGTAGTTATAAAACAATATAAACCCAGAAAGAATAAAAAATACATTTACACCTGCTGCTCCTTGTGATATAAAAGAATTGATAAATCTGCTTTGAAAATTAAAAGGTTGTATTAAATTGATATGAAAAACAAATACATAAAATGCTGCAAAAAACCTTAAACTCGTTAAAATAGGTAATTTGTTTTTCAAAACTAAATATATTTTAAAAATTTTGCAGGATTTCCTATCCAAATTTCATTTTCGGGAATATCTTTTGTAACCACGCTCCCTGCGCCGATAAGAGCATTTTCTCCAATGGTAATTCCTGCTAAGATTGTAGCATTTGCGCCAATAGAAGCGCCTTTTTTTACGAGTGTTTTTTTTAGCTCAAAATCTTTGTTTTTAGATTTCGGAAAAAGGTCGTTGGTAAAAGTTACATTCGGACCGATAAATACCTCATCTTCCAGAGATACTCCGTCCCAGATCTGTACTCCAGGTTTTATGGTAACATTATCTCCGATCGTTACATCGTTTTCAATAAAAACCTGACAGTTTATATTGCAGTTATTCCCAATTTTAGCACCTTTCAATACAATAGAAAATTGCCAAATGAAAGTACCTTCACCAATGTTGGAAGATTGCACGTCTGCTAATGAATGTATCATGGTTTATAATTTTTAAACTCTTCAAAATCTCTGAAATAATCTTTTTCATCGTAAAGTTCAGAAGCAAGACAAAGCAATACTGCGCTATGACTGAATTTTATATCTCTCCAGATCAGCTGCGGAAGATACAATCCTTTAGCAGGAGAATCTAAGATAAATGTATCTGTGTTGCCCTGAAGATCGAGCGTATTAAACTCTATCGTTCCCGATACGGCAAAGATAATCTGCCTAAGTTTTTTGTGTGCATGACCTCCTCTTATAATATCTTGAGGGGTGTAATACGTCCAGTAAACTCTTTTTATATCAAACGGAACATTTTTATGGGCCTCACCTACAGTTATGTAGCCCAGATCCGGCGAGCCAATTTTCGAAAATTCTATGATGTGGGGAATGTTCATAATCGTGTTATTCTAATTGTTCTTTTGCTCCCTCAATTCCTAAAAGACCCTGTACTTTCTTTCCTTGTTCATCCAGAGAATAAATAAGTTCTTTATGATTTCCTTTTACAAGATAAACTTCAGAAGGCACAATGTTAGCATTATCTATTTTCTCAGGAATCACAAGCTCCAAAGTGTAACCGTCAAGAAATTTTTCATTTAAAAATTCAGGTTTTATATGAATTGTTGGATTGAGGGAATCCTGAGAAACTCTATTTAATTTTGTAGCAACAAGCGATGATTTTATTGGACTGAGACCAATACGCATAAGCTTATTTTTGCACATATACCGAAAACCTCTATCTTCTAATGTTACTGGATTATGGTACAATGTTTTTTCTAAATGCTTGAGCAGACCTTTTGTATGGTAAACTGTTGCGTCAACAGAGAACGGAAATGACCAATGATGGATCTCTTTATCGGCATAATAATCCCATTGATAATAATCTCCTTTGTTTTCAAGATAGTCGGGACTTCCATCCAGATTATCACCAACGTAAAGTCGGTAAGAGGCGTTGTCCGGATTTTTTCTTATAATATCAAATACTTCTTCAGGAATAATAACATCATTAAAAAAAACACCGTCATCTGTATTAAACATTACAAATTCGCAGCTGCTTTTCCGCATGATTTTTTGAAGCAGACCTTTAAAGTTGTCTCCTTTTTTATTGCGCAGGTTTTTATCCAGAAAAAATCTTAGACTCGTTCTTGTTCTTATCGTTTTTAAAAACGAAAAATCAAAAAGTACATTTTTTCTTTCATAAAAAACTACATTTTTATCTGCATATTTTTCTTTAAGCAAATCGTAGCCTTTCTTATGTAATCCTGTAGTGTGGTACAAAATAACTATTTTTACAGGGGTCTTGAAATGCTTCAGCGAAGACTGCAGCAAGTAATCTAGCTGTATCGCACGGTTAAAAGAAAAAATTATATTAAGAATCATAAATCAATTAATTTTTTTTAATTAATCATCATCTGCTTTTCCAGACAAATACAAAATTAAATTTTATTATTACCATAAGAGACTTTGTGCGTTATTTTTGGGAATAAAACTCCCGGAGATTTCACAATTTCTCCAAACTGGTTTTTCATACCATGCACTTCAAAACCAAAAGACTCTGTTCTATATGCAATTTCAGATCTGTTTACACCCCAGAAAAAATCGAAATAATATGAATCTTCGTTAAGTGTATAAGGAGGAATTTCAAAGCTGACCGTGAATTCTCCTTTCTGCGAATCTTTATTTTCTGTAAGAACCAATCCTGTACTCATCACGGTAAGATCCTGGCTGTTTTTAAGCATAAAAGACAGATCCAGATTTATATTTTCCAGCTTTGATGTAAATGATACCGTCACAAGAATACCCGATCTGATATCGGAAATATCTCCATTAATAGGCTCTGTTTTGTAATGGTTTACTTTAATTTTCTCATTTTCGAAAATATCTTTGTCTTCTTTAAAATTGTAAGAAAATTTTATGTCGCTGTTTTTTTGATACTCGATGATGCATTGGTTAACGTCGCCGTGGTTAATTAATTTTCCCTTATCCAGCAAAATTCCAGTACTGCAGAGTTCTTTAATGGCTGTAATATTGTGGCTTACGAATAAAACCGTTCTGCCTTCTCCTTTTGTTACGGAGCCCATTTTACCCAGACATTTTTTTTGAAATTCTGCATCTCCCACAGCAAGAACCTCATCTACAATCAAGATTTCAGATTCTAAATGTGCGGCTACTGCAAAAGCCAGACGAACATACATTCCCGATGAATAGCGTTTTACAGGAGTATCGATATATCTTTCCACACCGGAAAAATCGACAATTTCATCAAACTTTCGCTTGATCTCCTTTCGTGTCATTCCTAAAATAGCGCCGTTCAGAAATATGTTTTCGCGACCCGTCATTTCAGGATGGAAACCAGTACCCACTTCAAGCAAAGATGCTATTCTTCCGTTGGTGTAAATTTTTCCCGTCGTGGGTTTGGTTACTTTGCTTAAAAGCTTAAGTAATGTAGATTTTCCGGCGCCGTTTCGCCCGATAATTCCTACGGCATCACCTTGCTCTATTTCAAAATTAATATCCTGAAGAGACCAAACATAATCAGAAATACCTTTTGTAGACCGATCATTGGCTTCACCAATTTTCAGGTAAGGATCTTCTTTACCTCTTACGGTATGCCAAAACCTGTTGAGGTCGTGAGACAGTGTGCCTGTTCCGACCTGACCCAGACGATATTGCTTCGATATATTTTCTGCCTTTAATGCAAGCATATTTTTTTAATTTAATCTAAGATTATAACTGCTGATGAACTTTTTTAAATTAAAATATTTCATCAATAATCATTTATTACTCATTACCCATTACCCATTACTCATATTATACCGTATCCATAAAAGTTTTTTCAACTTTATTAAAAATAACCGTACCTAAAGCCAGAATGGAAAAAATAATAATGGTACTAATTCCTAACATAGGAACCGAAAAGTCTCCTTTTCCCAGCCAGCCGTATTTAAAGCATTCGAAAATCCCGGTCAGAGGATTGTAATAGGCAATTTCTTTATAGATTCCTTTTAGTTCAGAAATAGGATAGATTACTGGTGTCGCATACATGTATAAACTTACTCCGAACCCTAATAACATGTTGAGATCCTTGTACTTTGTTGTCAATGCAGAAAAAATCATGCCTGTACCCAAGGCAAATAAAGCCATAAGTATAATTAAAAATGGTGTAGCAAGCATCCATATATTGGGTTGTATTTCTCCTTTAAAAAGGAAGTAGAGCCAGAATACTAAAAAAAGTAAAAATTGCACCCCAAATCTCATCAGGTTTGAAATAACAACCGATATAGGAGTTACAAGCCTCGGAAAATATACCTTCCCGAAGATTCCTGCATTTCCTGAAAAAGTAGAGGAAGTACCGGTAAGACAAGTTGAAAAATAATTCCAGAGCATTACACCGGCAAGATAGAAAACAACTTTGGGAGTGCCGTCAGTAGAAAGGCCTGCAATATTCCCAAAAATAATAAGGTAAGCAAGAGTTGTAAAAATAGGATTGATAAAAAACCAGACAGGTCCTAAAATAGTCTGCTTGAAGCTGGATACAAAATCTCTTTTCACAAACATATAAATAAGATCTTTGTATTTCCAGACTTCTTTTAGTTTTAAATCAAATAACGAATGGCTGTCTTCAATAGTTTCTGTCCACTTTTGTTGTGGTTCATTCATTTGTGGGAATTTTTACAAATTTAAAATAATTAATGATTTCCATTTTGGTGAATTTTGAAATGTCGTTCTTATTCAGGAAAAAGCATAGCTAATATATTAATAATTATTTCTTTAAACAAAAAAAGCTATTGATTTCAGATCAATAGCTTTGTATATTTCAGATTGTTTTATTATTTGATCACGAGTTTTTTTAGATATTCACCGTATCCGCTTTTACCGTATTTTGTGGCGGTTTCCAATAGTTTTTCTTCATTGATGAATCCGTTTCTGAAAGCAATTTCTTCAATGCAGCCGATTTTGAAACCCTGCCTTTTTTCGATAACGCTTACAAATTCAGAAGCATCGTTCAGAGAATCAAAAGTTCCGGTATCGAGCCACGCTGTACCTCTGTCTAAAACGGCTACTTCCAGCTTTCCTTTGCTTAAATAAACATTGTTTACATCTGTGATTTCCAATTCGCCTCTCGGAGAAGGCTTTATGTTTTTGGCGATTTCTACCACTTCATTGTCGTAAAAATACAGACCGGGAACTGCATAATTCGATTTTGGTTTCAAAGGTTTTTCTTCGATCGAAACGGCTTTAAAATCATTATCAAATTCTACAACACCGTATCTTTCAGGATCTGAAACATGATACGCAAAAACAACACCTCCTTCCGGATTTGTTTTGTTTTTCAGCAAAGTTCCCATTTCAGAGCCATAAAAAATATTATCTCCTAACACCAAAGCAACAGAATCGTCACCAATAAATTGGTCACCAAGAATGAAAGCCTGTGCAAGACCATCCGGACTCGGCTGTACCACATATTCAATATTGCAGCCAATTTGCGATCCGTCGCCTAAAAGCTTGATAAATCCTGCCTGATCATGAGGAGTTGTGATAATCAGAATATCCTTAATTCCTGCCAAAAGTAATGTAGAAAGAGGATAGTAGATCATTGGTTTATCATAAACAGGCATCAGTTGTTTGCTTACGGCAATAGTAAGTGGATAAAGTCTTGTTCCGGAACCTCCGGCTAATATTATTCCTTTCATAATTTAGTGCTTGAGTTATTGGGTATTTGAGTTATTGGGTGGTGTGTTTTTAGTTTCTGAGAATGTCCATTTTTTAGAATTCACGGTCATTGAAACAATTATACCCAAAATTTCATCATATTTTTTATATAAATCTAAGTGTGTTTTTTCATCAATATATTTACAGGCAAATGCAAAGTCTAACCAGTTTTGCGTTTCTGCTGCTTCTCCATCTGCATCGTTAAGTTTGTTGATAAATGATTTTTCGTATCGCCGTTTTCTCCACGCCTCTGTAATATTTGCATTTACGGAACGCGAGCTTCTTCTGATTTGATCGGTTAATGAGTATTTTTCTTCCGCTGGAAATAGTTTTGAAATATGAAAAATTTCCATAGCCGCAGAAAAGGCTTTTTGATAGACGATTAAATCTTTATGGAATTTTATATAAGTCATTTCCTGAAAATTTTGATTAAACCAAACTCAAATACTCAATTATCCAAAAACTCAAATACTATGAATATTGTTTATCATAGTATTTCTGATAATCTCCGCTTGTTACATGTTCCAGCCATTCTTTGTTTTCCAAAAACCAGTCGATTGTTTTTGCTAATCCCTGTTCGAAAGTTACAGAAGGTTTCCAGCCAAGATCTTTATTGAGTTTTGTGGCATCAATTGCATAACGTTTATCATGTCCCGGTCTGTCTTTTACGTAAGTAATTAATTTTTCTGAATGACCTGCAGGATTTCCTAATTTTTCATCCATTTGTTTGATCAGTTCTTTAACCAAATCGATATTCTGCCACTCGTTGAAACCTCCGATATTGTAAGTTTCTCCCGTTTTAGCTTCGTTAAAAATCTGATGGATTGCTTTGGCGTGATCGATTACGAATAACCAGTCTCTTGTGTATTTTCCGTCACCGTAAATAGGTAGAGGTTTTTCATTAATAATATTTGAAATACAAAGTGGAATCAATTTTTCAGGAAAATGATTTGGGCCGTAATTATTTGAGCAATTCGAAACAATAAACGGCATTCCATAAGTGTTTCCGTAARCTCTCACCAAATGATCTGAAGCTGCTTTTGAAGCTGAGTATGGAGATTGAGGATCGTAAGAAGTTGTTTCTAAAAAGAATCCTGTTTCACCTAAACTTCCGTAAACTTCGTCTGTAGAAACGTGGTAGAAAAGATTGGTTCTTTTTTCATCCGGAAACCTTCCGTGCGTGTGATCCGGGTTTAAAGTCCAGAATTCTTTACAAAGATTTAAAAGATTCGCAGTTCCGTTTACATTGGTGTTGATAAACGCCATCGGATCGGTGATGCTTCTGTCAACATGGCTTTCTGCAGCTAAATGAATGACCGCATCAGGATTATATTTTTCGAATATTCTTCTTAATTCTTCAGGTTTTGTGATGTCTGCTTTTTCGAAAACGTAATTGGGTTCGTTTTCAATATCTTTCAGGTTTTCAAGATTTCCGGCATACGTTAATGCATCCAAATTGATGATGGTAGAATCCGGGTTATTTTTTACAAATTCTCTTACAACGTGTGAACCAATAAATCCTGCTCCGCCTGTAATGATTATATTTTTCATGTCTTATGCTTTTTAGCCGCAACTTGGTTTTTGGCTTGAAGTTAATGTATATGTTTTCGGCAAACGCCAATTTAAATATTTTTGCTAACTGCTAACTGCTAACTGCTAACTGCTAACTGCTAACTGCTAACTGCTAACTGTTTTTCTCCCGATACTCTTGTAATAAAAACCATTCTGCTGAGGAACTTCCAACGGATACATGTTTCTTCCGTCGAAAATCACTTTATTATTCATTTTTTTAGCCATCATCTCAAAGTTTGGATTTTTAAATTCCGGCCATTCTGTAGCGATAAATAATGCATCTGCGTTTTCCAGAGCATCATACATGGTTTTTGCGTAAGATATTTTGTCTCCTAATAATTTTCTTACGTTTTCTTCTGCAATAAGGTCGTAGGCAACAATTTTTGCACCTTTTTGAAGAAGAAGATCGATGTTGTCTAATGAAGAAGCTTCTCTGATGTCGTCTGTATTTGCTTTAAAAGCAAGTCCCCAAATTGCGATTGTTTTGCCTTCAAGATTTCCACCGAAGTATTTTTCGATTTCTGAAACCAGAATTACTTTTTGAGAGATGTTTACGTTTTCAGTTGCCTGTAAAATCTGGAAATTAAAATCATCATCTTTTCCTGATTTAATCAAAGCTTTCACGTCTTTAGGGAAACAACTTCCTCCATAACCGATTCCCGGAAACAGGAAACGGTGACCAATTCTGTCATCACTACCCATTCCTAATCTTACTTTGTCTACATCTGCGCCCACTTTTTCACAATAATTGGCAATTTCATTCATAAACGTAATTTTTACGGCTAAGAATGAATTGGATGCATATTTTGTAAGCTCGGAAGACTTTTCATCCATAAAGATAATAGGAATTCCGGTATTGGTAAACGGCTGATAGATTTTTGCCATAATCTCTTTGGCTTTCTCTGAGCTCGATCCCACAACCACTCTCGCAGGATTCATAGAATCTTCTACTGCAAAACCTTCACGTAAAAACTCAGGATTAGAAACCACATCAAAATCAATAGCAGTTTTTGCTGAAATGGTTTCTCTTACTTTGTCGGCGGTTCCTACAGGAACGGTGCTTTTATTAACAACAACTTTATATTCGGTCATCATTTCACCAATATCGTTGGCTACTTTTAAAACATAAGAAAGATCTGCCGATCCGTCTTCTCCCGGTGGAGTGGGAAGAGCAAGGTAGACCACTTCACTTTTGTCTAAAGCTTCTTTTAGATTCGTCGTGAAAAATAATCGTTCAGCCTGAATATTTCTAAGAAACATTTCTTCAAGATTCGGCTCGTAAATAGGGACGATGCCGTTTTTCATCCCTTCTACTTTTTTTTCATCAATGTCAACACAATAAACCGAATTGCCAAGTTCTGCAAGGGTAGTTCCTGTAACCAGACCTACATAACCTGTTCCTACTATTGTTATATTCAAAATATATGTTTTTTATTAAAATTCCAGACAAAAATACTAAAAATTGTTTCACGGTATTTTAAAACAATAAAACTTCCTGAAATTCGCAATAAAACAAGGTCTTGCTTTATAAAGATTCAGAGTTGTGTTTTTTTAATTAAAATTCACAAAATTCTTATGATGTTGATTATGAAGTATATTTGTGTGTTTTATAAAAATGTCTTATATTTGCAGGAGATTTACGGAAAAAATGGAAAGGCTTCTAAGAGAAAGCCTTTTTTCGTACTGGTAAATCAGCATTAAATAATATATGGAGTTTAGAAAAAATATTGAAACATTATTAAATGATTTCCTTCAGACAAGAGAAGATTTATTTCTTATCGATCTGAAGTTTTCCGCCGGAGATGATATTACAGTAATTTTAGACGGTGATAATGGAGTCTCTGTGCAGGATTGTCTCGACGCAAGCCGTGCAATAGAGTTTAATATGGATCGTGAAGAGCACGATTTTAGTCTGCAGGTGATGTCTGCAGGATTGAGCGAGCCGCTTTCAATTCCGAGACAGTTTAAAAAAAATATCGGAAGAGAAATAGAAGTTTTGCTGACAGATTCTTCGGAAATAGAAGGCGAACTTGCAAAAGTAGACGAAGAGAAAATTACTCTTATACTGCGTTACCGCAAACCGAAAGACATCGGTAAAGGTAAGGTAGATGTGGAGGAGGAAAAAGAAATTCCTTACTCTGAAATAAAGAAAGCATTAGTAGTAATAAAATTTTAACAAAAAGATTGGTTGTTGTTGATTTGAAAATCAATTATCAACCATCATTTATCAATTATATAATTAGGTATGGATAATATAGCGTTGATTGAATCCTTTGGTGATTTTAAAGACGAAAAAGGGATCAGTAAGATAGATTTGATGGCAATCATCGAAGATTCTCTTAAAACCCTGTTGAGAAAAAGATA
This sequence comes from Chryseobacterium sp. 2TAF14, assembly GCF_052115105.1. Classification (NCBI taxonomy): domain Bacteria; kingdom Pseudomonadati; phylum Bacteroidota; class Flavobacteriia; order Flavobacteriales; family Weeksellaceae; genus Chryseobacterium; species Chryseobacterium sp. 2TAF14. The sequence goes on along the minus strand of NZ_JBFRGA010000015.1, from coordinate 6,490 downwards.
CGATTCTGATGATCATTTTGATGTAATTGTAAACCCTGATAAAGGAGATTTTCAGATATTCTTAAACAAAACCATCGTTGAAGACGAAATGTCTGAAGATGATGATTTAGAAATTGAAATTACTGAAGCTAAAAAAATAGATCCTACTTTTGAAGTGGGTGAAGATTTTACCATGGAAATTCCTGTAGCGCAGTTGGGAAGAAGAAATATTTTGACGCTGAAGCAGATTTTAGCAACAAAATTGCAGGAGCATAACAATGCGATGTTGTATGATCAGTTCAGAGACAGAATCGGGGAAATTGTGATCGGAGAAATTCACCACATCCGTCACAAGCACGTAATTTTGCTGGATGATGAAGGAAACGAGTTTATCTTGCCTAAAGAAAACCAGATTCCATCAGATTTCTTCAAAAAAGGAGAAAACATCAGAGCGATCGTTGAAACGGTAGATTTTAAAGGTTCAAAACCACAGATCATCATTTCAAGAACAGCTCCGAAATTCTTAGAAAAATTATTGGAATTAGAAATTCCTGAAATCCAGGACGGAACGATCATGCTGAAAAAAGCAGTGAGAATTCCTGGTGAAAAAGCAAAAATCGCAGTGGATGCTTACGACGACAGAATCGATCCTGTAGGAGCTTGTGTCGGGGTGAAAGGTTCTAGGATTCACGGTGTCGTAAGAGAATTAAGAAACGAAAATATAGATGTGATCCAGTGGTCTAAAAACCCTGAGATTATGGTGAAGAGAGCTTTAGGAAATGTTACCATCAATAAAATTGACATCAATGAAGAGGCAAACTATGCATTGGTTTATACTCCGATTGAAGAGATTTCTAAAGTAATTGGTAAGCAAGGGCAAAATATCAGATTGGCTTCATGGCTTTCTGGATACGAAATCGATGTATACAGAGAAGCAAGCGAGGATGATGATGTTGACTTGAGAGAATTCAATGACGATATCGAACAGTGGATTTTGGATGAGTTTAAGAAAGTAGGTCTTACAACTGCAAAATCTGTCTTAGATAAAGATACGGCAAGTCTTTTGAACATGGTAGACTTAGAAGAAGAAACCATCGAAGACGTAAAACGTATATTGAAGGAGGAATTTGAAGATTAATATTTAGAAATAAATTTTAATAACAGTAAAAAAGAATACTTTAATTTTAAGAATTAAAAAAAAACAGTAAATAATATAGATGCCAAAAATAAGATTAAATAAAGCGGTTAAGGAATTTAACATATCGATGTCTAGGCTGGTAGAGTTTTTACAGTCTAAAGATATTGTGGTTGAAAACAATCCTAACGCTCAATTAGAAGAAGCGGCATATTCTGCATTGGAAGCTGAGTTTGCCAAAGATGGTGAGCAGCGTAAAGCTTCCCATGAGGTGGTGATTTCTAAAGTTCCGGAAGAAAAACTGGAAATGGAAGAAAAGAAAGCACCTGAAGTAATAAGAGCTAAAGCTAATACAAAACCAGAAACCAGAATTTTAGGTAAAATAGATCTTGAGCCTAAAAAAGCTGAACCTGCTGCAGAAGAACCAACTCCTGCACCAGCTGCGCCTGTAGAAGAAAAGAAAGAAGAAAAAGCAGAAGTGAAGGAGGTAAAAGAAGAGGTGAAAGCTGCAAAAGAAGAAGTAGCACCGGTTTCTGAAGTAAAAGCAACTCCTGAAAAACAAGAATTCAAGGTTTTGGATAAAATTGATCTTTCTCAGATAGAAGGAAACAGAAACAGACCTGCAAAAAAAGATAAACCTAAAACAGAGGAGGTGAAAGCAGAAGCAAAACCTGCTGAACCTGCTAAAGAAGCACCAAAACCTGCTGAAAAGCCAGTGGAAAAAGTGGAAGAAGCAAAACCTGAATCTACAAATGAGGAATCTCAGGAACCTCAGAAAATAGAAACTGTTTATCAAAAGCTTGACGGTCCTAAAATCGTTGGTGAAAAAATCGACTTAACTCAGTTTGCACCAAAACCAAGCTCAGGAGCTAAAAAGAAAAGAAAAAGAATTGAAAAGCCAGGTGGTCCTAACCAAAATACAGGAAACAACCAACAAGGCGGAAACAATCAGCAAGGCGGTCAAAACCGTCCTCAAGGTCAAAATGGTCCCGGAGGAAATCGTCCTCAAGGCCAAGGCGGGCAAAATCGTCCTCAAGGACAGGGTGGACAAGGCGGAAACCGTTTTGGAAATAACAATCAGGGAAATCGTCCACCGGGACAAGGCGGTCAGAACCGTCCTCAAGGTCAAGGTGGCGGAAACCGTTTCGGAAACAACAGACCTGGGCAAAGAACTATGCCTGTTGAGTTAACCGACGAGCAAGTTAAAAACCAGATCAAGGAAACCCTTGAAAAACTAACCAATAAAGGAGGTAAATCTAAATCTTCTAAGCACAGAAAAGATAAGAGAAGTTTCCGTAGAGAGCAGGACGAGCGTCAGCAAGAGATTGATGCTGCAGACAGAACATTAAAAGTAACCGAGTTCATCACGTTGACCACGGTAAAACCTCATTATTGGATTACATTAGAAAAACTAACGTAATTGCAGGTGAATCTGGTGGAATTACACAGCACATCGGAGCTTACAACGTGAAGCTGGAAAATGGTCAGAGAATTACATTCTTAGATACACCGGGACACGAAGCCTTTACGGCGATGAGAGCAAGAGGAGCGCAGGTTACCGATATTGCAATTATTGTAATTGCTGCCGATGATGATGTAATGCCTCAAACGAAAGAAGCTATTTCTCACGCTCAGGCTGCAGGAGTACCAATGATTATTGCAATCAACAAGGTAGATAAGCCGAATGCAAATCCTGATAATATCCGTCAGCAACTTTCTGGAATGAATATTTTGGTAGAAGAATGGGGTGGAAATGTACAGGCTCAGGAAATTTCAGCTAAAATGGGTAATAATATGGATCTTTTATTGGAGAAGTTACAGAGAGAACTATCGATCAGAACTAAAAAGCATACAACTTTAGAAGAATTAGGAAGACGTATTGCTTTAGGAGAATTCAAAGAATTGAATATTATCCTTAAAGGTGACGTGGATGGTTCTGTAGAAGCGCTTTCTGATCAGTTACAAAGATTGTCAACAGAAGAGATCAGCGTGAAAATCCTTCACTCAGGTGTAGGACAGATCACTGAATCTGATATCAACTTAGCGGCAGCTTCTGATGCTATTATCATCGGATTCAACGTAAGAGCTGGAGCGAATGCTAAAGATCTTGCTGACCGTGAAGAAATCGAGATCAGAACATATTCTGTAATCTATAAAGCGATTGACGAAGTAAAAGAAGCGATGGAGGGAATGCTTTCTCCGGAAATTCAGGAGCAGGTAATCGGTAATGTTGAAATTCGTGAGGTATTCAAAATTTCTAAAGTGGGAACTATTGCAGGTTGTATGGTTCTTACCGGAAAAGTAACAAGACAGTCTAAGGTAAGATTACTTAGAGACGGTATCGTGAAATTTGACGGCGAGCTTGAAAGTTTAAAACGTTTCAAAGACGACGTAAAAGAAGTTACCAAAGGCTACGAATGCGGATTGAACCTTAAAGGGTATAACGATATTGAACAGGGCGACATTCTTGAAGTATATGAAGAGGTTGCTGTGAAGAAGAAATTGAAGTAATTTGATTATATAATATATAAAAGCTGCCCGTATCATTTGATACGGGCAGCTTTTATTGGATTATTTGTTAATAATATTCTCTTTATTTATATTTAAAAGTATTTCTGAAATAAATAAACGTAGTGTTTGAATTATTATACAGATAAAATTAATTGTTTGATTATAAAAATGTATTTTTGAAATTCAATTTGAAATACGAATTATGTTGAAAAAACTAATCTTTTTGTTTTTTTTAAGTACATTAAGCTATCTTCATTCGCAAAACAAAGCAGAGGAAGCACTCCGAAAATTTGAACAAAAATTTCCACAAGAAAAAATACATTTACTTCTAGATAAAAAAAAACATATCGCTGGAGAAAATTTATGGTTTAAAGCTTTTGTATTTGACGGATACAGCCTTTCAAGCATATCATCTAATTTATTTATAGAATTATATGATAAGAATAAAAATATGGTGGTTAAAAATATGCTGCCTCTCTTAAAAGGTGAGGGCAGAGGAAGTCTTGCCCTGCCGGAAACTTTAAATGAAGATATTTATTACATTAGAGCCTATACATCATGGATGGCTAATTTTAGTGAAGACTTTCAGTTTTTACAGCCCATTGAGATTTTTAACATGGCTTCTCCGAGTAAATTAATTAAAGACAATAATAATACGAATTGGTCTGCTTCGGTTTATCCGGAAAGTGGAACTTTTATAGAGGGTATAGCAACAAAATTTGCTGTAAGGCTGCAGTCGAAGGGTTTGCCACCACCTGAATGGAGTGGCTATGTGATTGATGCAGAAAATCCTGATACAAAAATTGTAAGCTTCAAAGGATTTGATCAAAATGTTGGATCATTTATTATTACTCCTAAATTAAACAAAAAGTATAAACTTATTGTTCAAGGTAACGATAAGATACAACAAGATATTGAGTTGCCAAATGTTTCCCCTACGGGAATTCATCTGCAAATAACAAGCGGTGCAGATGAAATTAAATATGCTTTGCATTCTAAGAACATTTCTCAAAAATCCAAATTTTATACGCTTTTGGCTACAATAAACAGCAGACTGGTTTATAAGGCTGAGTTTAAAAAGATACCTGCTCAAACATATTCGATACCTACAGCAAACTTAATCAACGGGATTTTACAGTTTAGCCTCTTCGATGATCAGGGAAATTTGATCTTGCAAAGACTTTGTTTTGTACAGCCTGAGTTATTAAATATAAAAAAGGCATCTGTAGAATTATCTTTAGATAAATCTCCCCGAAAATTAAACTCTTTCAACATTGCAAAAGACCCCGCCATTGATAAATATACAGTTTTGGTTCAGGATGCTGAAGTAGAAAATTCAGAAGATGATAGAAGCCTATTAAGTACCTTGTGGCTTACAGGAGATATTACTTCAGACATTATTAACCCTGCGCAATATTTTACGAAAAACCGCAACATTGAAGCCTTGGACGCTTTATTGATTTCTGAAAAATGGAAACGCTTTGACTGGAAAAATATAATGTCAGATATCTATCCGGTTATAAAGTACAAGCCTGATGATTTTATTTCTTATAAAGCGAAGGTTCTTGTCAATAATGCGCCTGCAGCAGACAAGAGTTTAAATCTGATTTTTACTGTTCCGGATTTTGGCTCTAAGCTTGTGCCGGTGCAGACAGATAAAAATGGTTTTTTTACATTAAGTGGGATGGTATTCGAAGATACCATCGACGTGGCTTATCAGTTAGATAAGAATCAGAAAAGCCAAAAAGATGAGGTAAAGGTTTTCTTTCAGCCCGATTATTCTTTTATTCCTTATAAAAAGGCTTTACCTGATCATAGGTTTATTTTGGTCAAAAAAACACCCGGTGAAGAGCCTGACCCTGAAATTAATAGATATATTGCTACAAGGCGCAACCAGAATCTTATCAACGAAAAGATTACCGATATTGAAGAGGTGAAAATAAAAGCATCAAAAAGAGATAAAACCAAAAAACTCAATGAAGAATTAAGCAGCCCCTTGTTCAGAAGTATAAATGAAGAAGTTTTTGATTTTGTGAATGATAACAAAGAAGCGCAGACATCTTCTAATATTTTAATGTGGTTGCAAAGCCGTGTGGCAGGTTTGCAGATAAATTTGCAGCAGGGAACTTATACAGCGTATATAAGAGATAGGAAAACAGATATTTACCTGAACGAAATGAAGGTAKGTGCAGACCAGATTGCCAATTTTCCGGTATCTAGTATTGCTATGGTAAAAGTTATTAAAGGTATGTTTTTGGGAAATTTCAGCAGCGGAGGGGGTGTAATTTTGATTTATACCCACAAAGGAAGTATGGGGATAGATACTTCGCAGCAAAAATACTCGGGGCTGAAAAATTATAAATTTAAAGGATATGGTAAGGAAGCCCCTTTCAATTCCCCAAAATATAACGACTCCAATTTTTCTGGTCTTACAGATGATAGAAGAGCCGTTCTGTATTGGAATCCTGATTATACCGTAGAGCCCAATGCATCAAATACGGTAACTTTCTTTAACAATGATCATGCAGGAGGGTATAAATTGATCATTATAGGATTTGATGAGAATGGTACACCATCTTATTATAATGAAACTTTATAAAGAATTTGTTTAGTATTTGGTATATTGTCTTCGGTTTGTCACACTGGGCAAAGTCGAAGTGTTTTTGCGCTTTTACGTTTTCCAACAGCGATTCTTTTAAAGTTTAGATGAGTTGTAACTTTCTGTTTTGCTTAAAGTTTGCTCTGTAAGTGCAAAACCTTTGTAGTAAAGATATAACAATAATGCTGAGCTCCGGAGGAGCGATACTTATAAAAGCCTTGTCAAGGTTCTGAATCTTGACAAGGCTTTTTCTTATTGAGCTACAC
>NZ_JBFRGA010000014.1:0-30704 GCF_052115105.1 Chryseobacterium sp. 2TAF14 | reverse complement strand
ATTCTATCTCTGTCCAAAAGCAATAATTATCATAGGGTAGAAAGCAATTTTTTGGCAATTTTATTTTAAAAAGGTCTAAATCATATTCTATGCAATATCCTTTATGTCCTTGAGCATAATGAGCCCACATTAATTCACTATTATATACTTTCGATAAACAATAAACTCCCCTACTTTGGTTTTTAGCTTGTAATGAAATTTTATTTATAGTATTACAATAAATATCCACTGCACTTTTATTTTTCCTTAGCAGACTTGTTAAAATTCCTAAACCAAATTTCAAATCTTTCAAATCAAATAAACCTTCTGAGGGATCGTTTAGACTCTCAAATTCAGAAGTCCAAATTTTAGAATTTCCAATAAATTCCAAATCTCTTTCTAAGTTATTTATTCCTTGATATCTATAAAGTTTCATACTTTAATATTTAACATAATTTCTTCAAACGGTTTTATCATTTCCTCTTTTTTCGAGAGAATCGCAAAGACCACTCTTTTAAATTTATTTTTATACTTTCCGTGAAGATGCTTTTAAATAATTCGGCAATTTCTTTCGGATCATTTTTGAAAACACCGCATCCCCAAGCTCCTAAAATCAAGGTTTCATTTCCCTGACTTAAAGCCAAAGCCAGCATTTTATCTGTTCTTACATCCATGGCTCCGAAAATTTCGCCTTCTCTTTCTGGTTCCTGACGTTTTACAGCTCCTGCATTCACTGCCGGAGAAGTAATGAAATTACACAAAACTGGCTTCGGTAACAATTCACCTTTATCTTTCCTGAAGACGGGAACTTTCGGGCTATAAATCATCATATCGGTGTAAAAACAAGACTCCATTGCACGATGGGTTACGTAATATTCCCAACCTTGAAGCAAGCTGTCATGAAGTCCGGAAGTTCTCGCCAGACTTTCTTCCTGAGCTTCAGCTCCATTGATAAAACCACCGCCAGGATTTTTTGCTGATGCAAATTCAGACACATTAGTTTTTCCTGATTTTCTTCTTCCGCTAATTGTAAAATTGCTTTTAAAGAACTGCATTTCCAGACTTCAAATTGGGTTTCAAAATTGGTTTCCGGAAGTTCGTTTTCTGTCATTTCCGATAATTTTTCGGATGAAAACAAAACGGTTTCATTGATACATGCCTCCATTTCGTTTTCTATGTTGATTTTTTCGTTGTGTTCGTTGATATAATATTTCTTGGCTAAAATATCCAATGTATCTTTTGCAATTCCTTTATTTGTCATCGTTAGTTTTTATGTTTATTAATAAATTTTCTACATCAGCATTCGCAGGTTCTTTAAAATCTTTCCCAATAAATACTTTTGTCACTTTAATATTTCCTACAATTGCTTGATTAAAAGTATCTAATTCTTCCGAAGAAACCCATAATTCATTATGATTTTTTGCGCCTACATTTTGCGAAGGATATTTATTTGCTTCTTCTTCCAACACTTCAAACTTGGTTACAAAACCTAAATAATTTCCGGCTTCGTCTTTTGTGTTCCATTTTTCTGCAATTTCGGAGGCATAATCTTCATTTAAAACAGGATAGAAAATCGGTTGCCATTCCAGTCTTGGAGGAAATTTTTTGTAATTGCTTTCGATTATTAAAATCATTTCTTTTTCTCCGACAGGTCTGTATAAGGTTTTTGTTTTCATGGTTGTGCTTTTTTATATTTTTAATTGATTTTTAACGCAAAGTCCACAAAGGTTTTTTGCTAATAATTCTGTTGATTTTTTAAGCTCGCAAAGGCGTTCTACTTAATAAAGCTCGCATAGAGTTTTTCCATCATTTAATCATTTTATTGAAAATCATAAACACTCGATTATTTGATTTTTATTTTACCTAAATTTAGACACTTTTCAATGTTTTTTAATGTTCCGCTTTTTCTGGCTAAAGCCTTCGGATTTTTTCATTGTAAAAATGGGCTAAAGCCCATTCCTATTGATGAAATGAACTGATTATATTTAATTATTTTTAGTTAATCAATTCTTTTAAAATCTTTAGAATAAGGAGAAAAAGAACCAAAAACGGCATCAAATTTTACATTTAGATTTTCTAATTTCAATTTTTCATCTGATTGATCCAGACAAGTCACCACCAGATTTTTCTTTTGAGCAACAACATAAACTTCGTCAACTTTCAACGCATAATTCAACAAATCATAATCCAAATCCCCGAAACGCAGATCCTTTTGATATTCATTAAAAGTACAGGTTTCTTCCTGATTATTTTTCAATGGCAGCGATTTTTCATTGCTCATCCATCCGCTTCCGTGGCGTGTTGAGTAACATCTTGTCACGTAAAACATTTCGATATCTTCAATTTTTAAAAACTGACAGATCTCAAACGCATTTTTTGAAGTGGTGTTGGCATAAGTCACATTCGGAAAAACACCATGATCCATATCCAGTAAAATTCCCTGACTTCCTTCAAAAATAAGATGATTAAATGATTTTAAATACTCATAACCTTCTATTTTCCAATTTATTTTATCAACAGCTTCTAAAAAATCCTGCAAAGCTGTTTCAATTTCTTCTCCTTTATCAAAACCGTAATAATTGGCGATTCCTTTTAATTTTTCGATCAGCATCGTTCTTGGAGCAATTAAATCCACTGCAAATAATTTAAACGGACTTTCATTTCTTTTCATCGTAGCTCCGACTCCTTTTCCACAGGTTCCGTGTTCCAAATTTTTGACATTTTTCCTGTTGTATAAAACATCAAAAGGCGTTGTTACTTTTGCTAACGGATGAATAATCAATTCAATATTTCCATTTTTTTGAATTAATTCTTCTCTTTCGTTGAACAGAAAAGTCGGATAAATTGTGCAATGTTCCGTAAAATACGAAGGCAAACCACGTAGCGCACCACTTGCAAAGCTGGAATGAACGTGCTTTTCATCATCAGTCATCACTGTATGCGCCGCCTGTTGACCTCCCGAAAACCGAATAACTACAGACTCAGGATGCTGCTGAGCCAAAAAATCGGTGGTAATGCCTTTGCCCTCGTCCCCAAATCCTAAGCCTATAATTATTTGTGCTGTTTTCATTTTTTAATACATTTGAATATTATCTAATCCTTTTAAATCTGTTGCTTTTGTAAATCAGTCTTTAAATTTACTACAAACAACCTCTTTAATTACTTTCGGAACATCTCTGTAATCTTCGATTGACAAACAACCTCTTTAATTACTTTCGGAACATCTCTGTAATCTTCGATTGACAAACAATTCTGTCCCAACAGATCTTTCCAACCTTTATCTGCATTTACGGCTTGTCCTGAATGTAAAACGCTGATGTGAAAAACTTCATATTTCTTTTGAGCTTCTGCTAATAATTCTGTGTGCTTGAAAGTTTGTTGTCCAGTTCCCATAATTTCTCTGATCGCAGAAGCAGGAAGTGTTTTCAGACAAGGTTCGTCACCTATTGTGAACAATAATCCTTTCTGATTTCTCTTTTCAAAAGCATCCGTTCTTGTATGAAAAGCGGCAAAATACCAAGCCAACAAATAACTTTCACCCGCATTTCCACCACCTCCAGATTCGATGTAAGTTCTTGTTAACCACATATCAAGCTCTTCATCTCCGGATTCAAACTGACCGACCTGCAACGGATAACCATCGCATTCATGATCGCCAATTCCTAAAAACAAAAGAGCCGGATCAGAAACTCCACCCTGGATAATTCCGCCCATCAATTTTGGCAATCCTTCCTGTATCAAATCATAAGGAATATGTCCCATACTTCCCGTCACATCAAGCCCTAAAATAATAGGAACTGAATTCGGATGAACTGAAGAATCTCTTGATTCTCTGAAAGTAATACCGTGCGGATTCATCGATTTGTGTGCTTTTCTTTTTGCATTCTGCGTGAAAATTTCACTGGCAGATTTTGTTGCATATCCTGCTTTTCTTGCTCTGTCAAAACGAGCGTCCATGTCGTATCTTGTACTTCCCATAACTTAATATTTTTTTCCAAATAAATATTCAAATCTGTTTCTTGTTAATTCCAATTGAATATTTAAATTTCTGATTGTTAATGATAATTCTATGTCTTTCTGAACGAATGCTTCCGGCTGAAAATCAGCGAATATCAAACTGTTTTTGTCTAAAGGACTGATGTCGATCAAGCCTTCCTGCTCTCTTTCCAGTCTTTTAATTTTCAGTTCGATATCTTCTACTCTCCGCCTGTAAATCAGCGCTGCATCTTCTCCGATAATTCGGGCACGGTCTTCTCTTATCTGGTCATTATTTCTTTGTAATGACTCGATGAATCTGGGTTTTAAGTCTTCTTCCATAATTCATTTTATTTTGTGTTGATTTTACGCTAATTTAAAACTTCATGGTTTTGCTTTAATTCTTTTCGAATTATTTTTTTGAGTACATTACATCTGTTCTCAAAACGTACTTTAAACCACTGATTAAAGTTTTTCCTTCATGTCTCAAAGGATGGTAAAAAACCAATGCAGAGCCTTTCTTTGGAGCAACAGTGAATAAACTTTCGAATTCTGTTTCTCCGCCTTCAAAATCATCATTAAGATAAATCAAAAAGGTGTAAAAACTTTTCTCGTTTTCATTTCTGATGTAACTTCCGTCCCGATGCATTTTGAATCTCTGTCCTGAAGAATATTTATAAATTCTGAACATTTCATTAAAATCCAAAACCTGATAATCTTCGTGGGTTTGAGGAAGAAATTTAACTGCTTTTTGAAAAAGATTTTCTGCCAAATTGTTATCAAAAATCATGAGTCTGTCATTGTTTCGAACTTCTTTACTCTCATTTGTCGACCTCCCATATTGATTTTAGCTTCTTCAAAGACTTTATCTTTGGTCTGTTCAATATAATGATCACATTGTTCATCAGTCAGAAAATTCTCAATTATGAAAATTTGCGGGTGTAATCCTGTCTTTTTCATGAGTAATACTTTGTGTTTGATTATTGTGTTTTTACCCTCTTAATTCGTCTCTTACTTCCATTAAAGCAAATCCCAACAGGTTTTCTCCATTCCATTGCTGTGGATTTTCCGTTTTTGGATCCGTTTCCAACATTCCAATTCCCCAAATTGTATCGTAAGGACTGGCCTCAACTAAAATTTTATCTTCTGTGGAAAGTAAATATTCTTTAAGCCCTTCATTTTGAGAGAACTTCAAAAAATTTCCTTGCTTTACGATTTCATATTTATGTTCATTCCAAAGTTTCGGATCAAAGTTTTTGACTTTTCTGCCTAAGCTTTTAGCTTGATTTGGTGTTGCTGCATTTAAAATTTTTTCTAAAATTTCTTCATCATTAAATAATTTCGCTTTCCCAGCCATCATATAATGTTCGGCAGTTTTATAAACGATTCCGTTTTCGTGAAATTCAAATGGAAACCACTGACTGAAACACGCTTTTGTAATTTCGTCCTTTACGGTATGTCCCCAAAAGAACAGAAATTTTATTTTTTCTTTTCTTTGAAATCTTTCAACAGTATTTTGTAAGGTATATTTCATTATTGCGTTATTTTTACACAAATTTAAAAGAATATAATTTTAGTATCCAAATTAATTTGCGTTAATTTTACTCTAAAGTGTTTAATTTATTGATTTTCAGTAATTAAAATTTATTTTCTTTAAACACGAATGACACAAATGTTTTTCACAAATGACACAATTTTGATTGCTTTTAAGTTTTGGCTAAAGCCAATTTGATACCTTCTTTTTTAAGATTATCGGTTTCATTAAGCAAGCCGTAGCTCATGATTTTTTTACGGAAATTCCGGCGGTCGATTTCTTTGCCAACGATTGTTTTATAGAGGTTTTCAAGTTCTGAAAAAACAAATTCTTCACTCAGAAGATTGAAACCGATTGGCTGATATTGGATTTTTGTACGAAGTCTTTTTAAAGCAATATCAATAATTGTCTGATGATCAAAAGCCAGTTTCGGAAGCTGGTTTACACTAAACCATTGCGCCTCATCCGCATCAGAATCTGCAAACAACTCGTGATAAGAAGGATTGACAAGCCCCAAATAAGCTACAGAAACCACTCTGTTACGCGGATCACGGCCAACATTCCCAAAAGTATAAAGTTGTTCCAAAAAATCGGGCTTTATACCTGCTTCTTCGTGGAGCTCCCTTTTTACGGCATCATCCAGATTTTCATTATCTAAAACCAATCCACCGGGAAGCGCCCAACCTCCTTTGAAAGGTTCAATATTTCTTTTTATCAGCAAAAGCTGAAGATCTTTTTTATCAAAATATCCGAAAATAACGGCGTCGACAGCAACTTTTATATCCTGTAATTTTTTTGGAGAATTCATAAATTGATTTGCGTTACGAGTACACAAAAATAACAATTAGAAACTTTAATCTCAACATTAAAAAATAATTTTTCGGATTATATTTTTTATTACATTTATAAACTTCTTAAAACTAAACAATTATGAAAAATTTATTCTTTGCAGCCTGTACTGCTCTTTTGTTTATCGCATGTGATAAAACAAAAATCGATGTAAAAACTTCATCAGAAAAAGACTCTGTAACCACTGAAGAGTGGAAACCTGTAGATTCGGCAACCGCAACAAAAGCCTGGATGGATTTTGCAACTCCGGGAGAAATGCAGAAAATGATTGCCAAAGCCGACGGAAACTGGATCGGAGAAACCACAATGTGGATGGAAAACGGCGGACAACCTATGATGAGCAAATCTGAAGCAACAAACAAAATGATGTTTGATGGACGCTACCAAATGAGTACCCACAAAGGAAATATGATGGGAATGCCTTTTGAAGGTGTAAGTATTTTAGGGTATGATAAYGCTAAAAAGAAGTTTGTAAGCACATGGATCGACAATATGGGAACCGGAATTATGAATATGGAAGGCGATTGGAATCCATCAACAAAATCAATTGAATTTAAAGGAAAAATGACCGATCCTACAAGACCCGGAAAAGACTGTAATGTAAGGGAAATTTTCACTTTTATTGACGACAATACTCAAAAAATGGAAATGTATGCTCCCGATGCAAAGACAGGAAAAGAATTTAAAACAATGGAAATTAAATTTACCAGAAAATAATAAAAATTCTAAACAAAAGCCGCAGAAAATTTCTGCGGCTTTTTTATTTTAAAATGCATCGATGATGCTAGTCATTCAGCTTCAAAACAGCCATAAATGCTGATTGCGGAACTTCTACTCTACCAATTTGCTTCATTTTTTTCTTACCTTCTTTCTGCTTCTCAAGAAGTTTTCTCTTTCTTGAAATATCACCACCATAACATTTTGCGGTAACGTCTTTTCTTAAAGCTTTAATGGTTTCTCTCGCAATAACTTTCGCTCCCAAAGCAGCCTGAACAGCAATATCAAACTGTTGTCTCGGAATTAGCTCACGAAGTTTTTCACACATTCTTTTACCAATGTAATATGCATTAGAATCGTGAATCAATGAAGATAAAGCATCTACCATATCTCCGTTGATCAGGATATCCATTTTTACTAATTTAGAAGCACGCATTCCGATTGGTGAGTAATCGAATGAAGCATATCCTTTAGAAATAGATTTTAAACGATCATAAAAGTCAAAAACAACTTCTGCCAAAGGCATATTGAAAGTCAATTCTACTCTATCTGCAGTCAGATAACTTTGGTTAACAATTTCACCTCTTTTCTCAATACATAGTGTCATTACAGCCCCAACGAAATCTGATTTTGTAATAATAGAAGCTTTTATATAGGGCTCTTCTACTCTATCCAAAAGATTGGGATCAATCATTTCAGACGGGTTGTTGATCAAAATTGGAGTATCTGGTTCTTTTTTAGAAAATCCGTGGTAGGAAACGTTGGGAACCGTGGTAATCACGTTCATATTAAACTCTCTCTCTAAACGTTCCTGAACGATTTCCATGTGAAGCATACCCAAGAATCCGCAACGGAAACCAAAACCTAATGCTGCAGAACTTTCAGGCTCGAAAACCAAAGAAGCATCATTTAATCTTAATTTTTCCAATGAAAATCTTAGTTCTTCAAAATCTTCAGATTCTATAGGATAAATTCCAGCAAAAACCATTGGCTTTACTTCTTCAAAACCATCAATTGGTGCTTCTGCAGGATTTACAAAAGAGGTAATCGTATCCCCTACTTTTACTTCTCGTGCGTCTTTAATTCCCGAAATAAGATAACCTACATCACCACATTCTATTGTTTTTTTAGGAACCTGTTTTAGTTTTAAAGTTCCTACTTCATCTGCACCATATTCTTTTCCTGTTGCGAAGAATTTAATTTTTTCGTTTTTAGAAATACTTCCATTTACGATTTTAAAATAAGCTTCAATCCCCCTAAAAGGATTATACACTGAGTCAAAAATCAATGCCTGAAGCGGCGCTTTAGGATCTCCAACCGGTGGCGGAACTCTTTTCACAATTTCTTCCAATAATTCGTGAACTCCTTCTCCTGTTTTTCCGGAAACTCTTAGAACATCTTCGTATTTACATCCCAGAAGTCCCATAATTTCGTCGGTAACTTCTTCAGGATTTGCAGACGGAAGGTCTATTTTATTAAGAATCGGAATAATTTCCAGATCATTTTCTAAAGCTAAATATAAATTACTAATCGTCTGTGCCTGAATACTTTGTGCAGCATCTACAATTAAAAGAGCACCTTCACAAGCAGCAATAGAACGCGAAACTTCGTAAGAAAAATCTACGTGTCCCGGTGTATCAATAAGATTTAAGATATATTTTTCGCCATTAAGCTCATAATCCATCTGGATGGCGTGAGATTTTATGGTAATCCCACGTTCTTTTTCCAAATCCATATCATCTAGCGTCTGAGATTGCAATTCTCGTTGAGTCACCGTATTGGTGTACTCCAAAAGACGATCCGCCAAAGTACTTTTACCGTGGTCGATATGAGCGATTATGCAAAAATTTCGTATGTTTTTCATTTAAGAACTATGTAATTTGCAAAGATAATAAAATGCAAGAGATTTTCTTGTTCTTAATTTTAAATCTAATGTAAACACGAATAGCACAAATTTTTACCACTAAAATACAAAGCCTTAGATTTAATTTAAACCATTAAGATTTTGGTTAAGAAGTTTAGAATATTTAAGGTGGCTTCGCTTTTAGCAGCTGCACGTAATTAACCTTAATAATTTAAATGGTCTTAATCGTTCAAAAACTTTAATCTCAAATCCGTGTAATTTGTGATATTATTAATGATATTTGTGTTTAAATTATTTTAACCTATGAAAAAAGTTTTTTTGCTCCTTTTCATTATTTCATTTTCTCAATTTCAATCGCAGTGGATTGAAAAAGCACCTCAAAATCCGGAAGAATTTGTAAATCCGTTGATCGGCTCGCTTTCAAAGCCTTCTCTATCAAACGGAAACACGTATCCTGCAGTTGCAGTTCCTCACGGAATGAATTTGTGGACCCCACAAACCGGGAAAAATGGAAACGGATGGCAATATACTTATGATGCCGATAAAATAAGAGGAATAAAACAAACGCATCAACCTTCACCGTGGATGAACGATTATGGAATGTTTTCAATTATGCCGATCACAGGGAAAATGCGTTTTAGTGAAGATGAAAGAGCAAGCTGGTTTTCTCATAAATCGGAAGTTTCAAAGCCTTATTATTACAGTGTTTATTTAGCAGATCATAATGTAACGGCAGAACTTACTCCGACAGAAAGGGCTGCTCAAATACGCTTAACTTATCCTGATTCTGAAGATTCCTGGTTTGTAATTGATGCTTTTGATAAAGGTTCGAACATAAAAATTATTCCTTCTCAAAATAAAATTACAGGTTATTCAACAAGATATTCACGAGGAAAACTGACCAATTTCAAAAACTATTTTGTGATTTATGCCGATAAGCCTTTTACAAAATATGCTGCTTGGAAAGATAAAGATTTTGTAAAAGACGCTTTGGAAATTACAGGAGATCATTGCGGTGCTGTGGTTGGCTTTGCTACTAAAAAAGGCGAAAAAGTAAATTTGAAAGTAGCTTCTTCTTTCATTAGCTTAGAACAGGCAGAATTAAATTTACATAGGGAACTCAGCAAAGATTCATTTAATGAAACTTTAAATAAAGCAAAATTAGCCTGGAACGAAAAATTAAAAAAAGTAGAAGTTGCCGGCGGAACCATCGATCAAATGAGAACTTTCTATTCTTCGTTGTACAGAATGCTTTGTTTTCCGCATAAAATGTATGAGATCAATAAAGCTGGTGAAGTGGTTCATTACAGTCCGTATTCCGGGAAAATTGAAGCAGGTTATCGTTTTGCAGGAACCGGTTTTTGGGATACTTTCCGAGCGCTCTACCCTTTCTTAAATCTAGTTTATCCAAGCATCAATGTTGAAATGCAGAAAGGATTGATTAATGATTATAAAGAAGGCGGTTGGTTACCGGAATGGTCAAGTCCGTCGTATTCTGATATTATGATCGGAAATAATTCGGCTTCGGTGGTTGCAGATGCTTATTTGAAAGGTTTAAGAGGTTATGATATTGAAACATTGTATCAGGCTTTACTTCATGGTGCTAATAATGAAGGTCCGCAAGCAACAGGAAGATTAGGAATTGAATATTATAAAAAATTAGGCTACGTTCCATATGATGTAAAAATCAATGAAAATGCGGCGAGAACTTTGGAATATGCTTATGATGACTTTGCAATCGCACAGCTCGGAAAAGCTTTAGGAAAACCGGAATCTGAATGGAAAGAATATTACAGACGTTCTCAAAATTTCAAGAAAATGATCGATCCCGAAACAAAACTGGCGCGTGGAAGAAATCAGGACGGAAGTTTTCAGGCTCCTTTTAATCCTTTTAAATGGGGAGATGCGTTTACAGAAGGAAATTCATGGCATTATACATGGTCAGTTTTTCAGGAYATTGAAGGCTTGGCAAAATTAATGGGCGGAAGAAAAGAGTTTTCAAAAAAATTAGATCAGATTTTTGAATTGCCACCGATTTATGATAATTCTTATTATGGTTCAACAATCCATGAAACTCAGGAAATGGTAAACGCGAATATGGGACAATATGCCCATGGAAATCAGCCTGCCCAACATATTATTTATTTATACAATTATTCCGGAGAGCCTTGGAAAACACAATATTGGGTTCGTGAAACGATGAATCGATTGTATCAACCGACTCCCGATGGATATTGCGGTGATGAAGATAACGGACAAACTTCGGCGTGGTATATTTTTTCGACACTTGGTTTTTATCCTGTAACTCCTGCAACGGATCAGTATGTTTTGGGAGCTCCTTTGTTTAAAAATGCTAAAATTCATTTAGAAAACGGGAAAACAATTGAAATTAAAGCTGATAAAAACAATGATGAAAATCGTTACGTCAATTCATTAAAATTTAACGGAAAAAAATATTCTAAGAACTGGCTAAGTCATTCAGAATTAATGAAAGGTGCAACGCTGAAGTTTGATATGACTTCACAACCAAATAAAGAGCGAGGAACGGATGAAAAAGATTTTCCTTACTCTTATTCTACTGATAGAAAATAAAAATGAGAGACTTTCGGGTCTCTCATTTTGTTGTAATTTATTCATCCTGAAAATCATACTCTCCAGTTAAAGGATCTATGTAAATTTCTTCTTTACCTTCATTTTTCATTTTCTTTTGTTTAGCAGCCTGGTCAATGGTTCCTGCAACTGCGCCTATTAAACCAAACATTCCGTAAGTACTGCTGTATTGCGCCGGAAAAATATATCCTCTGTTTGCTATGATGTAAAATCCATTTTCATTTTTATTCATTTCTATGAAACCGGACATTGTTTTTTTGTACGCTTTGCCGTTTTCTACATAAGCAAACATTTTATAAGCAGCAATTCTATCTTTTTTTCCGTTTTCTGTTTTTATTGCTTTTGTTACTTCCCCTTTATCGTTTTTTTCGAGAACATAATTTCCTTCTGCAGGAGTTTGATTAAAAAAGGAAGTAAAATCTAAATACACTCCATCTTTTAATTGTTCATTTTTAAAAGCCTGGTAATTATTTTTCGTATATGATTCATAATCAGAAAGATCATTTAATGTTACCGCATTTTGAATAGGCTCCAAAGTATAGGCTTTCTTTATAAAAACAGAAAAAACCGTGGGAATATTTTTCACCATTAATTCTGAAACTTCTTTATCATAAAAGGCAAAAGCGGTATCTTTTTTATACAAAAACTTATATTGATCGCCTTCTTTTTGGAACAATTGGGCAGAAAAATCCATTTTCCCGTGTGTTTTCTTTCCCTCAGTTTCACCTGTAGAAAGTTTTAACCTTTTTAAAATAAGAACCAATTCGTTCTTTCCTGATAAAGAATTTCCCCTGTCGTACCAAACTCTGAAGTCATTTTCCGGAGTTGTAGGAAAAACCACTTCTTTCATTTCTTTATTTTCACCAAAAGGTATTGTCCCGATTGATCGATCTTCTCTTTGGTCTAAAACTTTGAATCCTTTGTAAGTAATGTCGTCAAACCTTGTAATATTTCCTCTAAACTTAATTGCTTCTTTTGCCTGAGAAAATGATAAGATTGCCGTAAAACACAATACGATCTGAAATATTTTTTTCATCTCTTTTTTTCCTGCAAAAATAGGCTTTTTCTTAAAAAATTAAACGACCCTTACAATAAATTGCAAGGGTCGTCCAACATTAAAAAAATAAACTATTATGGAGTTTGCCTCGTTCCTGAAGCACTCTTTTTCTTTCCGTGAGGTTTTCTTTCATTCATCTTATCTCTCATCATTCCTTCAGACTGAAAAAGCTTCAGGACTTTCTGACAAGGAATTACGGTCTGCATCTTTTCAGCATACTTTTTTCTGTTGTCGAATAGTTTTTGCCCTACCTCAAAACTTTGCTGAAGCTTTACTTTTGCTTCTTCTTCCGTAAGTTTTTCGGGATCAAAATTTGAATCGAACTGACTTTTTATCTTTTTCTGATTATCTAAATACTCGTTGTACATTGCAGTAAATTCTGCTTTATCCTGTGGTGCAACATCAAGCATATCAATAACCATATTGTTTCTGAACTGGGTAAGAAGTGCTTTTCTTTCATCCGGCGAAAGATTGTTTATTACCTCTTTTCTCTGATCTGGATTCATTTTCTTCCAATCATACTCCTTGATTTGGGCATTGAAGCCAAAACCTGAGATCATAAAAAGTATAAATAATATCTTTTTCATCTTTCTTAATTATATAAATCTAAATAAACATCCTGATTAGAATTGTTTGCCAATTCTGCTATTTCCGAATTGGTAAGCGATTCCAAATATTCATTCATTTCGATTTCATTTGCAGTTTTTGCTGCTTTTTTATTCTGGTTTGCCGGAGTATTTTTATTAATAACCTGTGAAACCATAGGTTTTATATCTGTTTGTTTTTCAATTCTTTGATTCTGATTTTCAACCGAAGTTAAATCTGACGCTAAAGTTTCGTAAGCCAACTGGCTTTCTTTTTTAGGAGTCGTTCTGTTATCAGCATAATTAATAACCTGATCTCCATTCATTGAAGAATCTGAATCTGAATTTAAATTATAAACAAAAGTCGACCCAAAAATAAGCGCTAAAGATGCCGCTGCAGCATATCTCCAATTCAGTTTAAAAACAGGAGCTTTACGCTCAGCTCTTATCTCACTCAACACTCTGTCCTGAATGTTTTCAAACATATGTTCAGGTACTTTGTAAACGTTTTTGCGATCTAATTTTTCCAGATCGAAATCCTGCACTTTATTTAGAACTCTTTCCTGAACAGTTTCAAACATAGTTTCAGAAACTTTATAGATGTTTTTGCGTTCTAAATTATCCAGATCAAAATCTTTCACTCCGCTCAACACCTTTTCCTGAATATTTTCAAACATATTCTCAGGAACTTTGTAAATGTTTTTGCGTTCTAAATTATCTAGATCAAAATTTTTCATGTTTTGTTTTCTCAAAAATTATCTCTCGTAATTTTCTTTGATATATTCTTCTATTTTTTGTTTGGCGTAATGATAATTCGTCTTTAAAGTTCCTACCGACATATCAACTATTTTTGATATTTCTTCGTAGGGTAAATCATCATAATACCGCATCATAAATACCAGTTTCTGCTTTTCGGGCAGGCTTTGTATGGCTCTTTGTAAAAAAATCTGTATTTCTTCTGCATCATTGTCGATGTTATCGGCAACCAGATTCTGCATATAATATTCAGGATCTTCATCGGTTTTCTGCATTTTTTTCAGCTTATTTATTTGCTGCAAAGCTTCATTGGTTGCGATTCTGTACAACCAGGTATAAAGCTGGCTGTCATTTTTAAACTGATGAAAATTTTGATATGCTTTTATAAATGTTTCCTGCAAAGTATCCTGAGCAAGGTCTGCATCTACAATAATACGTCTGATATGCCAATATAATCTACTCTGATAAGCATCCATCAACACCCGAATACCTTTTTCAAGTGTCCGTGGGTTTTGCATCAGCGCAATAATTTCTGCGTCTTTAATCTTCATAAGATGCTTTCATTGTTTTGGATTACAAAAATATCTAAAAGTTAAATTACTTATTCAATTTTTGTGCTATAATTTAGCTTCTTAACAATAAAAGATAAAAAACATCCATCATCCAACTTCCATCACCCCAGTAAAAATATTTATCTTTGTTTCATGCAAACAGTCATTATCGGATCCGGGAATGTAGCCTATCATCTGGCAAAAGCCTTCGTTCAGAACGGGATTTCTTTAGCCCAGATTTTTGGAAGAAATGAAAAAGAACTTCAGAAAATTTCTGCGGAATTAAATATTCCTTATTCTTCAGAAAAACTTGAGGATGCAGATTTATATATTATTTGCGTAAGCGATAATTCGGTAGAAAATGTTTCTAAAATTATCTCTAAAAAAGATTGTCTTGTGGCTCATACTTCTGGCTCGCTTCCAAAAGAAATTCTTGCAGGGGAGTACAGGAAATCAAGCTTTTATCCTTTACAGACATTTTCTAAAACTAAAAACTTAGATTATAAAAAAATTCCTTTTTTTATTGAAACTGAAAACACGGAAGACCAAAAAATTTTAAGCGAATTGGCTTCAAGAATTTCAGATAATGTAATGGAAAGTACGCACGAAAAGAGAAAATATATTCATTTGACCGCAGTTTTTGCCTGTAATTTTGTGAATCATCTTTTTGCAAGAGCTAAAGAAATTTCAGATGCTCAGGAAATTCCATTCGATTATTTTTTACCGTTAATTAATGAAACGGTTGAGAAAATTTACGAAATCGATCCGAAATCTGCCCAAACCGGACCTGCCGTAAGAAACGACAAAAGAGTTTTGGAGCTGCACGAACAGCTTCTAAAAGATGAAAGTCTGGAAATTTATAAAACGATAAATCATTCCATAAAAAAAATGTATCAATTGCCATAAAGTTTTAACTTTGAGGAAAACAGAAAAAATGAATACAAACATTATTCGTTCCCTCATCATTGGAGCAGCAATCGTTATTACGGCTTTCATCTTAGGTTCAAGCTTTAAAAACAGAAATTTAAAACAAGATACTATTTCGGTTACTGGTCTTGGCTCCAAAGATTTTATTTCAGACGAAATAAGTTGGAACGGAAGTTTTGATGCAAGTGCGATGGATGCAAAAGAAGCTTACAATCTGATTTCACAAGACAAAGAAAAAGTAAAAACATTTTTCTACAGCAAAGGTTTCAAAGCAGGTGAGTTTGCTTTTGGCGGAGTAAATTTTTCGAGATCTTACCGTACAGTGACCACAAAAGAAGCAGACGGATCAGAAAAATCTGAAGATATTTTTGATGGATATAAAGCTACCCAAAGTGTATTTTTCAGAGCTAAGAAAAATCCAACTTTAATGAAGAAAATTGAAAGTGTAATTGATAAAACTGCCGAACTCATCAACAGTGGAGTACAGTTTGAGCCATCTTCAGCTCAATATACTTATTCTGATCTTTCTTCATTAAAGCACAGCTTGATTGAACAAGGCTCAAAAGATGCGAGAGAAAGAGCAGAAAAAATTGTAAAAAGCGCAGACGGAGATTTAGGAAAACTGAAAGATGCTTCGATGGGAGTTTTTCAGATTACGGCAAAAGGTTCTACGGATGAAGACAGTTATGGAGGAAATTTTGATACTTCAAGCAAAGAAAAATCAGCGAGAATTACGGTAAGACTTACGTATAATCTTGATTAAAATAATTTATTAATAAAAAAACAACAAGAGATTAGTAAATGCGATTGATTTGAATATTTATCAGTTATCATTTATCAATCATTAATTAAAATGAGTTATAAAGAGAAATTAAAAGATATAAAAGCATTTGTATTTGATGTAGACGGTGTTTTTACCGACGGAAGCGTTTATCTGATGCCCGGCGGAAATATGAGCAGAGTGATGAATGTTCTGGACGGATATGCCGTTGTAAAAGCTTTAAAAAACGATTACCTGATTGGCGTAATTACAGGAGGAAATGACGAAATGGTAAGACACAGAATCAATTATTTGGGCATTCAGGATTACTATGCAAAATCTCATGATAAGATGATCGATTATGAAGATTTCAAGAAAAAATATAAGCTTAAAAACGATCAGATTTTAACGATGGGAGATGACCTTCCTGATCTTCACATGATGCAGAATTCGGCGATTGCAACCTGCCCTGAAAATGCCGTTCCGGAAATTAAAGGAATTGCAGATTATATTTCGCAAACAAAAGGCGGGAGCGGGGCAGTACGCGATGTGATCGAGCAGGTAATGAAAGTCCAGGGAAAATGGCATGATGATAATACGCAGTCTGTATAAGAGAGAATAGAAAAAATATAAAAGACTTACAATCAGACACCTATTTTCTTTAAATATAAAATATCATTTACCATTAATCGTTTATCATTTATAATTACAGATGAAAATACTATTAGCATCACAATCTCCGAGAAGGAAAGAATTATTATCCAATTTAGGTTTTGATTTTGAAGTCGTAAAAATCGATTGTGAAGAAATTTTACCCGAAAACATAAAAATAGAAAAAGCAGCAGCTTATTTATCTGAATTAAAAGCAAATGCATTCAGAAATCTGCAAAACAATGAAGCTTTATTAACCGCAGATACAGTCGTTGCCAATGAAAACCAGTTTCTTGGAAAACCAAAAGATGAATTTGAAGCGAAAAAAATGATTCAGTCTTTATCAGGAAAAACGCATCAGGTTTACACCGGAATTACCATTAAAACTTTAGATAAAACCATTACAGAAACCGATGTTGCCGATGTAGAATTTGATGAAATTTCGGATAAAGAAATTGATTTTTACATTAAAAATTATAGCCCTTTTGACAAAGCAGGAAGTTACGGAATACAGGAATGGCTCGGAATGGCAAAAATTAAAAAAATAAACGGCAGTTTTTATACGATAATGGGACTTCCCACTCATTTGGTCTATAAAATATTGCGAGAATTATAGATATTTTCAAAATAAAATTTTATTATTTTTACAAAATCATCAAACTGCTGATAATAAAAAGTAAATTAGCGAGTTATATTGAAATAATGAAAAAGAAAATAGTATTCCTTTTAACAGCAATTATTGTTGTTTCCTGTGGCACGAAAGTGAAAAAACCGGAAGCAAGATCTAAGTTTTTGAAAGGATTTTCAACATATTACAACACCCTGTTTAATGCAAAAGACGCCTTAAACAGTGAGTTTACGGAAAGAGATAAAGCCCATAAAGACAATTTTTATGCGCCTTATATTCCTATTTTAACGTATGAGGAACAACCGTTGGGAAGTGATTTGGGGCAATCTGCAGCTTTTGCAGAAAACTCTATGAAAATGGCTGAAGTAAACCGATCACAAAAAAATGGGAAAAGTGCAGGTGGAATGTTATCAAACGGTCCCGGAATCCCTGGAAATATGCCTCAAGATCCTAATAATCCGGAAGAAAATAAAGGAGCAACTGTTTTGGAAATTGCTGAAGCAAAAGCTTTAAAAGCGATCAATAAATATTCTGTCATCAGAAAAGGAGAGGAGCAAAACAAAACTATTTTTGATGCTTATATTATTCTGGCGCAATCCAGAATTTATCAGGGAAAAGCGATTAAGGCTTTGGATGCTTTGAACTACGTTTTCACGCATATGAAGGAAGATAAAAGACTTCCTTTGGCTCATATTTATGAAGCTTTAGCTTATTCTCAGCTTAAAAACTATCACAAATCTGATGAAATTTTTGATAAAATTAAAAGCGAAAAACTAAGTAAAGATCATGATAAACTTCTGAGCATTTATTATGCCGAATCTCTTTTAGACCAAGGTAAAAAAGAAGAATCTATAAAAGAATTAGACCGCGCTTTTGAACTGAACAGCAACAGAAAACTAAAGAGCAGGATTGCATTTTTAAGAGGCCAGGTTCTACAGGAAACCGGAAAACAAGAACTTGCAAGAGAAAGTTTTTTAGCCGCTTACAAATATGCCAATGATTTTGAATTTGAAGTAAAATCTCAGATCGAAATTGCCAAAACATTCAACGGAAAAGGAAATTATGAAGGAGCGAAAGATTATCTTGAAAAAATAAGCAAAAAAGGAACTTACGGATCCCGAAAAAATGAGTTTTACTATGCTTTAGGTTTAATGGCAAATAAAGCCGGTAAGAAAAAAGAAGCGCAGGAATTTTTCAGAAAATCGCTACTCGAAAAAGTTTCTGACGGACAGGTGAGAGGTCTGGCTTATTACGAAATAGGTAAAGATTATTTAGAAAAAAATGATTACATCGGAGCCGGAGCTTATTATGACTCCGCCTTGGTTTCTATGACGTATGAACCATCTAAAATTTTGCTGCAAGACCAATCAAACTACATCAAAAAAATCTCAAAAAATTATTATTTAATAAAGAAAAACGACAGTATTCTTTCTTTGGCAAAAATGACCGATGCACAAAAAACCGATTATTTTGCAAAATATATTGAGAAGCTGAAAATTAAAGAAGAAAGAGAAGAGCAGGAAAGAATACGCGCCGAAAGAAGCAAAGGCTTTGATACGGGAGATTACAATGCTAATTCTTTATTTGCCAACAGCTCAAATTCTTTCGAAGATTTTGGGGTTGCGGCAAAAGGTTTCTATTTCGGAAATACAGGAACAGTCAGTAAAGGAACTTCTACTTTCAAACAGGTTTGGGGAGATCGTGCTTTAGCTGATAACTGGCGTTATTCTAAAAAAATGGCTTCGCTGGAAGATATGAAAAATGAAGCTTTGGGAGTGACGACTGCACCCAATCCGAGACGTTTTGAGCCCTCCTTTTATATCGAGCAAATTCCTTCCGATGCCGGAAAACTGGCTCAACTGAAAAAGGATAGAGATACCGCTTCTTTAGGTCTTGGCGTAATGTATCAGAATTATTTTACCAATACCCCTTTAGCAACAAAAACACTTTATGATCTGATAGACGTAAAACCGGAAGAGAAAGTGATGCTTCAGGCTTTATACGAGATTTTTGCGATGAATTACGAGAAAAATCCGCAGGCTGCAGCCAGAGCAAAACAGATTTTACTGACCGATTATCCTTACACCTCTTTTGCAGAATTTGCAAGAAATCCTAAAAGCAATACTTTTGTAAAATCTTCTGAAGAGGTAGAAAACGAATATAAAATGGCATATGCGCTGTACGAATCTGAAAAATTTGCAGAAAGTCAGGGCAAAATAGAGCAGATCGTTCTAAAATATCCCAAAGATGCTTTAGTTCCTAAGCTGAATCTTTTAAATGCATTCAACGCCGGAAAAACAAGCGGAAAAGAAGTAATGATTCTGCAGCTTGAACAGATTGTTTTGAATTATGCTAAAACTCCGGAAGGAATTAAAGCCAAAGAAATGCTTAATTATCTGAAAAGCGATATTGCATTCCAGGCAACCGATAATAAGGGAAATACAATGCCAAATAACCCTTTTAACGGACCGGGGCAGCCTTCTAATCTACAACAGTCTCCGAACAATAATACGCTTCAGAATAATAATATTAATTCGCAGCCGATGAACAATAATGTTCCTTTACAGAATAATAATGTTCCTAAAAAGACAGGAAATAATACAATGCAAAAGCTTAAGCAGACTCAGGGTGAAATGAAAGTAATAAACCAATAAAAAAAGCGAAGATTATTCTTCGCTTTTTGTTTTTTTCTTCACGCCATGAAAATCTTTCAGATAAAATGGCTCGAAATAAGCAATATCTTCAAAATCTTCATTCTTTATTTTTTCTAACGTTTTCTTTATTAAATATTGAGCAGAAGGATATATTTCTGCATTAAAGTCAGCATTAGGAAGCTGTAAAATTTCTTTTGCTTTTATTGCTCCGTCGCCTACAAAAAGTACTTTTTTATCTTTTAATTCTTCAAAAGCATTTTCATCTAAAATTTTTGCTTCGGTCGGGATAAGTTCTTCTCCTGAAATTCCGTCATAAACGGCAGTATAGACTTCCATTCGTCTTGCATCGACCAAAGGAATGATCAAATCATAGTTCTTTCCTAAAAAAGGCTCTATCATGCTTTCCATAGAATTTATCGCAACCAAAGGAATTTTAAGTCCATAGCAAAAACCTTTTGCAGAAGCAGCGCCAATTCTCAAGCCTGTGTAAGAACCCGGACCTTTTCCCAGAGAAACGGCTTCAATGTCTTTCATAGATAAATTTGCGCCTTCCAAAGCCCATTCTACAAAAGTGTGGAGCGACTCGCTCTGTTTATAGTTTTCTGAAACTTCTTCCGTAGAACAAAGCAGCTTTTCATCATCTGAAATAGCAACCGAACAGTTTTTTGAGGAAGTTTCGAGGTATAATATTTTCATTTTTAATTCTTTTTGAACTGTTCGGAAATTCCGAATAGTTGATGGAAAAACAACTTGTAAGAAATATTTACATGTTGGAATTATCTCTTTTTGTTTTGAAATTTATGCAAATTTATGGCTTTATTTCCACACTTTGTCTGCTCCACAATTTCCAGCTTGATTTGTTTTTAATCCAGATTTCAAGAAGCGATAAATTCATTTCAAAATCTTGATTTTTATACGAGCCTGAAACTTTTATTTTCCTTCTGATGCTGAATGATTTTTTGAATTTTTTGATTTCAGAAATTTCTTTTAGTCTGATTTCTTTATAAACCACTTTTTTAGAAGTAAAATCTTTTTTAAAATCATTTACATCCTGAATCCAGCCATTTGAATGACCGAAAGAAACATCAGGTTCAAATAAATCTAGGATTTTTGAATCATTATTCTGCATTAAAGAATCCAGCTTTGCAGTTTGAGAAAGCAATTGTTTTTCCTGTTTTGAATAATTCTGAGCATATCCGAAAACACTACAAAACAGAAATAGAATAGGGAACAACCTCATTTTCAAATTCTCAAATTAAACCATTTTCAAATTGAAATTATCCTTTTCTGTAAATCGTTCTCGGCTCGCTTTGTGCGCTCGGATAAATCGTCATATCGGAAACTGTAACATGTTGCGGAGCATTGATGCAATACGCAATCGCATCGGCAATATCTTCCGGTTTCAAAGCTTCGTAACCAGCATAAACCGTTGCTGCTCTTTCCTGATCGCCTTTAAACCTGATTAAAGAAAAATCTGTTTCTACAGCTCCGGGTTGAATATTCGTTACACGGATTCCAAATTCTGTTAACTCGATTCTCATGCCTTCAGAAATCACATCAACTGCTTTTTTTGTAGCACAATAAACAACTCCGTTGGCGTAAGTTTGTCTTGCCGCAACCGAACTGATGTTGATAATCTGCCCGGAATTTCTTTCTTTCATCATCGGAATTAAAGTTTTAGAAACGTATAAAAGTCCTTTTACATTTCCGTCGATCATATTATCCCAATCATCAGTACTTCCTGCTGAAAGCGGTTCTAAACCATGTGCATTTCCCGCATTATTGATAAGAACATCTACATTTTTCCATTCTTCAGGAAGTGATGCGATCGCATTTTCTACTTCTTCAAGATTTCTGACATCAAATTTTAAACTGAAAACTTCCGTTAATGCTAATAATTCTGTCTTTACAGATTCCAAAACTTCTGATCTTCTTCCGCAGATGATGATTCTGTTGCCTTGTTTTGCTAAAAGTTCTGCTGTTGCTTTTCCAATTCCGGAAGTTGCTCCGGTGATGAGTATTGTTTTCATAAAAATTTTCATTTTTAAATGTAGCTATGTATCAATTTAACAGTTTACCAATGATTGTTATATTATTAAATTGCTACATTATTACATTGATTAATTCGCATCAAATGCTTCAAAAGCATCTTCAATATGTTCTATTTCCAATTTTCCGGTTTTATTTGGAAGAACGGAAATAATATCAAATCTTACTTCCTGATCTTTATTGAATTCTTCCATAAAATGATTGGCTGCCGAAACAATTGACTTTATTTTTCCTTTTGTGACCGCTTCCTGAGGAAGGATAAAAAAATCGGTTGATCTGGCTTTTACTTCGATTACAATAATAAGATTATCTTTTTCGGCGATAATATCAACTTCATTTTTCTTGAAACGGAAATTTCTCACAAGAATTTTATACTCTTTTTTAAGTAAATATTCTGCTGCAAGGTTTTCTGCTTCTTTTCCTAATTCGTTGTGATCTGCCATTTTTTGAGTTTAAGTGCCGAAGAGTTTAAAGTGTTTAAAGCTCTATATTTATTTTAACATTAAGAAAATTAAGATTTTAAGAATTTCTTCTTTCTATTATTTTAAGAATAAACAAAGTTTATTTTTGATAAGTTAATTAAGCTTTAAACTCAATCTTTACCTTATCCTCAACCTTTACCTTAATTTCACTTCCAATAATCAACGGTCGGTTGTCTTTAATGTGTCCATTTGGAAAGCCAAAAACTGCAGGGAAATCATACTTTGAAATTCTGTCTGAAATAAGTTGGTTTGCAAAGTCATCGAAGCTTTCTTCGTAACTTTTGTTATCTTTTTCATCGCCCATATTCGTCATTCCGCCTACAATAAGACCTTTTATTTTTTTAAAAACTCCGGCTAATTCGAGGCTCATCATCATTCGGTCTAAAGCATAGAAATTTTCGCCGATGTCTTCGATGAATAATATTTTATCTTTAAAATCAAATGAATATTTGGTTCCTAAAAGTGCATAAACCAAGGCTAAATTTCCTCCAATCAATTCTCCTTCAGTATTTCCCTTTTTATTAAATTGATTTGATTTTACGTTGTATTCTAGCTTTTTACCTTTTAAAATATCAAAAACTAAATCGTAACTTTCTTCAGTTACCCCAAAGCTTGAAGTTTTAACGGTTTGTCCGTGAATGGAGGCAAAACCTTTTTTCAGCAAATAACTTTGAATTACAGTATTATCGGAATAACCAATATACCACTTCGGATTTTTGGTAAATTCTTTTAAGTTTAAACCTTCCAATAAATGTTGACAACCATAACCACCTCTTGAAGCCCAGATTGCAGAAATTTCGCTGTCATTTAAAGCCCAGTTCATATCTTTTAACCTTTCGGCTTCGGTTCCTGCATAATTGTAGCCGTTTGAAAATTTGGTGTAAAGATTTTCACCTAAAACAGGTTCAAATCCTTTAGATTTAATCATTTCTAAACCTTTTTCCAATTGAGTAGGTTCAACAGAACCAGCAGGAGAGATGATGGCAATTTTATCGCCCTTTTTTAGTGGTTTCGGGAATATTTTTTCCATTTGTTTTTTTGAATTTTACTTCTTTTTTTTCGGCTTCTTCCAATTGTTTATCAAACTGGTTAAACATTTTAAAACTCTGAAGGAAGATGAAGAAACTGAAAATAATCAGCACAACACCCACACCTTTTCTGATGTTGTTTGCCAGCTTTTGAGTAAGTCTGTCGTGGAATTGTTTTGCCAAAAATATTTTAAGAAAATCAATTGCGAGATACGTGGCAATCACGATTCCAAGATAAAAAATAACACTTTCAGTATCAGGATACTGATTTCTAACGCCAATAACCGTCACCAACCAAAAAAGAATTACTCCTACATTTAGAAGGTTTAATAAAAACCCGTTAAGAAACGTTTTAAAGTAATTCTGGCTGATTAATTTTTCTTCACCGGGCATATGCATTTTGGTCTTTGTAACCATCATAATGATTCCGTAGGTAAGAATAAGAATGGATGTAATTCTGTAAAATCCGGGATGCTTGTCAATGAGATTTACAATATCTGCACTTGCATAATAAGCTGCAACGATGCACAATAAGTCTGCCGTAATAACACCAAAATCCAGTGCTAAAGCATGTTTAGGACCTCTTGTGAAGCTTGTTTCAATCAACAGAAAAAAAATTGGCCCGATAAAAACGAGACTCAGCATAAAGCCTAATCCAATGGCAGAAAATATGAGTTCAAACATAATAGAAGATTTTATTATTATTTTTGATTTTCACCTTCTATTTTATCAATGAATGTAGAATCAGTCAGCTTTTTAATAGATTTTAAATAATCAATTTTATCTAATGTTTCCCTTTGTTCTTTTGCTGTTTCTAATAATATTTTAAACCTATCTTTTTTGTTTAAATTATTTTTTATCAGAGTTGCATTTAAGCTTTCAATATTAGTTAAAATTGCTRGTTCATTTATACTTGCCATATCTCTAATATTTTCTCCTTTTAAGACTCTTTGCGGATTAGACTCTCTCCATTGTCTTGCAGTACAACCAAATAAAACAATATTCAGTAAATCTGCTTCATCAGCATACAAAAGCCATTCCTTAGCCTGCGAAAAATTTGCTTTTGGAATAATATATTTTTTTACGGCGTCTGTTTGTATTTGATAATTAGCTTTACTCAGAATTCTCTTTACATTCCATTCCAGACCATACTGATTACTTTCAATTTCTTTTAACCTCTGAAATTCTTTTATAAGTAAAAGATTAAATAAAGGACTTATATACAATCCAAAATTAAAAGCAATATCTTTATGTGCATATGTCCCGCCAAACTTTCCAGTTTTGGCTAAAATTCCTACAGAATTTGTTTTTGCAACCCACTGCTTAACAGACATATAAAATCTGTTCGTTCCAGCTTCTGACATAATTCCCCCGAATTCGGGGGAATTAAAATTTGGGTTATTAAGTTGTTCCCAAATGCCTAAAAATTCGATTGTGTTTTTATTTGTTAACCACTTTTCAATCAGTTTACTTCCCTCTTCTTGATTAGATGTCATATCAGTGAGACATATATAATCGCTATCATTAATATCTAAAATCGAAATTGGTAAATTATCTACATTAATTTGTTTTTTCTTAGCCATTCTGATAATTTAGGTTAAAAATAAAAAATTATTTCTAACTAACAATCTTAAAATCGAGCTGTTTCTGAATTAAATTCGCTTTCACAACTTTTATCTGAACCTGATCTCCCAATTGATACCTATTTCCTGTGCGGTTACCATAAACAGCGTGTGTCGATTTATCGTACGTGTAGGAATCATCCATTAAATCTCTCAATTTAATTAAACCTTCAGCTCCATTTTCGGGAATTTCTACCCAGAAACCAAATTCTGCAACTCCTGAAATAACTCCGGTGAAAGTTTCTCCCAAATGTTTTTCCATGAATTTCACCTGCATAAATTTGATGGAATCTCTTTCTGCATCGGCTGCCAAACGCTCCATTGCGCTGCAGTGTTTTGCTTTTTCTTCAAGCTCGTTTCTGTCGGGAGATTTTCCGCCATCCAAATAATGCTGCAGCAATCTGTGTGCAAGCAAATCGGGATAACGACGGATAGGAGAGGTGAAATGTGAATAATAATCGAATCCTAAACCATAGTGACCAATCGGCTCGGTAGAGTAAACCGCTTTACTCATGCTTCGCATTGCCAAAGTTTCGATCATATTTTCTTCGCCTTTTCCTTTCACATCTTTCAGTAAAGTATTCAAAGATTCAGCTACTTTTTTGGTATTGGCAAGATCCATTTTATATCCGAAAGTAGAAACAAAATCTCTTAAAGCCTCAAGTTTCGCAGGATCCGGATCATCGTGAACTCTGTAAATAAAGGTATTTCCGTTTGGTCTTCCTTTTTTCAAAGAAACAAATTCAGAAACTTTCTTATTCGCCAAAAGCATAAATTCTTCAATCAAATGATTTGAATCTTTGCTTATTTTAAAATAAACACCAATCGGCTGATTGTTTTCATCTAAATTGAATCGAACTTCACTTCTGTCAAATGTAATTGCACCATTTCTGATACGTTCTCCACGCATAATTTTAGCCAATCTGTCGAGAACATTGATCTCTTCCTGCAAATCACCTTCTTTGTTTTCAATTCTTTCCTGAGCTTCTTCATAGGTAAATCTTCTGTCGGAATGAATGACCGTTCTTCCAAACCATTGCTTCTGGATTTCGGCTTTGTCATTCAACTCAAAAACTGCAGAGAAAGTATATTTATCTTCATTCGGACGAAGCGAGCAGACATCGTTACTCAAAACTTCCGGAAGCATCGGTACAACTCGGTCAACCAAATACACTGAAGTCGCTCTTTGATACGCTTCATCATCCAGAATAGTTCCCGGAACAACGTAATGCGAAACGTCTGCAATGTGAACACCTACTTCCCAGTTTCCATTTTCAAGTTTTCTCATCGATAATGCATCATCAAAATCTTTGGCATCTTTCGGATCGATCGTAAAGGTTAAAACATCACGCATATCCCAACGTTTTGCAGCTTCTTCATCGGTAATTTTGCGGTCGATTTTATCTGCATCTCTTTCCACTTCTTCAGGAAATTCGTAAGGTAGGCCGTATTCCGCAAGAATAGAGTGAATCTCGGTTTCATGCTCTCCCGGATTTCCTAAAACCTGTAGAATTTCTCCTTCAGGGTTTTTGTCACCGGGTTTCCATTCTGTCATTTTTACAACGACTTTATTACCGTTTTCAGCTCCGTTTATTTTTCCTTTGGGAATAAAAATATCGGTGTTGATCGTTTTTTTATCGCAAACTACAAACCCGAATTCTTTATGCGGAACCAACTGGAAAGTACCGACAAATTCTGTACGGTTTCTTTCTAAAACCTCCAAAACAGAGCCTTCAAGCTTTTTACCTTTGAAATTGTAGGTAACGATCAATACTTTATCACCCTGTAATGCATCTTTTACATTTTTAGAGTGAATAAAAATATCGTCTTTCAGGTTTTCTACAGTAACGTAAGCGTTTCCGCTTTGATTAAAATCGATTGTTCCCGTTAAAGTACCTTCAATTTTAAGATTGATGCTGAATTTTCCTTTTTCGGTTTCTTTAATTCTCTGGCTTGCCAAAAGCTTGTGCAATGCCTGAATAACCTGTTCTCTTTGTCTTGGGTTTTTATAATCGATCCCGTCTGAGATTTGTTTGTAATTGTATAATTTGGTTTGATTCTGATTCATAAATCTCATAATCAATCTTCCGATTTCCATTAGTTTATGATCATTTTTCTGACTTATATATTTTTTCTTTTTTGCCATTTTTTAATTTAATTGTATAAATATATTTCCTTTAGTTTTTAGTCGGAAATATTCTGTTTTCTTCACAGTAAGTTTCTTTACAAAAACATATCAATTTTCTATCCAAAAATTTTATAATTGAATTTTTAGTTTTGCATAAATTTAAACAAATATGGAGAAGGAGAGAGAAAAAATTTCTGATCGTCTTTATAAAAGAATCTGAAAATTTAATAGGAATCAACAGTCTGGTAAATCCTGTTGGACGGTACAAATATATAAAATAAAAAACAAATAAGGCTTGTAATTTGATTTACAAGCCTTTATCAATTTAGCAGAATGCAATTTTGTCTACTCTGTTTTGATGTCTTCCACCTTCAAAATCGGTAGAAAGAAATTTGTTTGCAATTTCTATCGCTACTTCTTTTGCAATAAATCTTGCCGGTATCGAAATCATGTTTGCATCATTATGCTGTCTCGCCAATTCTGCAATTTCCGGCATCCAACACAATGCACATCTTATTTCCTGATGTTTGTTGGCTGTAATCTGAACTCCGTTTCCGCTTCCGCAGATAAGAATTCCTAATTCGTTTTCTCCGTTTTCTACTGAAGTTGCAGCAGGGTGCACAAAATCCGGGTAATCGACAGAATCTGTAGAAAAAGTCCCAAAATCCTGAACTTCAAAGTTTTCTTTCAAGTGCTTTTTAAGAATTTCCTTATACTCAAAACCTGCATGATCTCCTGCAATAGCAATTTTTCTTTTCATTTTTACTTTTAATTTATTTACTTTTAATTTATTTACTTTTATCTTATTTCTTTTGGCAAAGTTACATTAAATCCGAATTTAATCTTCTTTGTTTCATTAGGTTTTATATTAAAATTCCAAATTATATATCTTAATCTCTATTATTTAAATAGCAAAAATTTTCCTTCCATATTAAAGTTGAATCTGATGTCTGATTAAAATTTGATCTTAAATGATGGCTAAAGATGCAATTACTTCTTTAACTAAATATTTAGTTTATATTAAACGACTTCAATTTTTTAGAGCATTATTCGACATTTCAGAGTTAAAGTCTTTTTTAATATTAAATAAAAAAATTTCCATGATTCTGCTGCTTCTTCGATTTTTCAATTCTGTAATTTTAAAAAGGTTGAAGTATAGCTTTTGGATTAAAACATTTATCAACAACCAATATAATCGGCAATAGACTGATTTTCAGAGGAGTTTAATTTTCAATTTTACGACAATCAGCTTTTTTAATAATTGTTAATTAAATTCTAACAAATTGTTAAAACCATTGTGAATAACTGTGGAAAACTTTGTTAAAAATTATATTTTTTTTCATCCAGAAAATTAGTAATGAGAATTGCTTCCAAATTTTAATGCAAAAATTTTTAAAAACTTTTTTCGGAGTAATCTTAAGTTTTTCCATAAATCGGTTATTAATAATTGCTATCGTGGAAAAGTTATCAATATTTGTTAGTAACTGATCGAAAAATCAGATTTCCAGCATTTTATTTTGTGAATTAAATCTGAATTATTATAAAATTTCATGTTATCAACTTTTGACGCTAAAGTTATCCCCGAAACTCACAATACTCAACAACAGTACTCATTCTTTCTTTTAAAAAAAAAGAAGATAGTGTTGATCGGTGGATGATGGCTTTGTTCAGAATTTTTTGAAAACTTTTAAAAGATTCGATTTTTTGCGAGACTTTAAAATCTTACATTTGTGAAACAAAAAATTCAAAAGAATTTGTGAAATCGCCCTGAGTTTAGAAAATTCAAAATTTAAATTCATCACGGCGGCTTTACACGACTAAAAAATATAGATTAAAGTATGAAAACAATCAATGACTTCAATTTTAAAGACAAAAAAGCTCTTGTAAGAGTAGATTTTAATGTTCCTCAGGACGATCAGTTAAAAGTTACAGACAACACAAGAATTGTAGCTGTAAAACCTACAGTAGATAAAATCCTTCAGGATGGCGGTTCTGTAATTTTAATGGCTCACTTAGGAAGACCAAAAGGAGAGGTTAAGGATGAGTTTTCTTTAAAACATATTGTAGATGAAATATCGAATGTTTTGGGTAAAGAAGTAAAATTTGTTGATGAATGTGTAGGAGAAAAGGCTGAACAAGCAGCTTCTGAGCTTCAACCGGGAGAAATTCTTTTATTAGAAAACCTGCGTTTCCATAGCGAAGAAGAAAAAGGAGATGCAGCCTTTGCTGAAAAGCTTTCTAAGCTAGGTGATGCTTATGTAAATGACGCATTTGGAACGGCTCACAGAGCACATGCTTCTACAGCTGTAATTGCACAGTTTTTCAATTCAACTAAATTTTTCGGTTTATTAATGGCTAAAGAACTTCAGGCTATCGATAAAGTTTTAAAAAGCGGTGAAAAGCCTGTAACAGCGATACTTGGAGGCTCAAAAGTTTCAACTAAAATTACCATTATAGAAAATATTTTGCCGGCAATTGATAATTTAATTATTGGTGGCGGTATGGCATTTACTTTTATAAAAGCTCTTGGCGGTAAAATTGGTGCTTCATTGGTTGAAGAAGATAAGCTTCCTCTTGCTCTGGAAATTTTAGGAAAAGCTAAAGAGCATAATGTAAAAGTATATCTTCCTTCAGATGCGATTATTGCAGAAAGCTTTAATAATGATGCTGAAAGAAAAGAAGTTGATATCTATGAAATTCCGGAAGGATGGATGGGATTGGATGCAGGTGCAAAATCAAGAGATCAATTTAACGATGTCTTATTAAATTCCAGAACGATTCTTTGGAACGGACCGATCGGGGTTTTTGAAATGTCGAATTTCTCGGCAGGTACTATTGCTTTAGGTGACAGTATTGCTGAATCAACAAAATTGGGAGCATTCTCATTAGTTGGAGGAGGAGATAGTGTTGCTTTCGTAAAACAATTTGGTTACGGCGAAAAAGTAAGCTATGTTTCTACCGGAGGTGGAGCGATGCTTGAAAGCTTAGAAGGTTTGGAACTTCCGGGAGTTGCTGCAATCAATAATTAAAAATTTTTAATTGATATAAATTTTAAGTCTGCTGAATTTTTCAACAGACTTTTTTATTTTTCATTGTGAAGTAAAACTTTAAGTTTTTTTAAAAATTTTTAAAAAATTGGCTTTCAGAATTATGCTTAAAACTTAAAATAAAAATTTCCTGTTGTGATTCTGTATAAAATAAAAATTATATCAAAAATGAATTGTTTCTGATCGAATTTATTTTTTTACTATTAAATTTTGTCAGTTTTCTTTCTTTTTATTTTTAAGTAGCAATATTAT
>NZ_JBFRGA010000013.1:0-26590 GCF_052115105.1 Chryseobacterium sp. 2TAF14 | reverse complement strand
ATATTAGCATATTTTAACAAAAATGTAAACATGATTTTTTATAGGTCTAAATCATCGTCTGAAACTGCGGTTCCATCGGCCATCAGGAAAGCTTTAAGGAAAGGTGTAAGATTTCCGTTCATTACCGCATCAACGTCTGAAGTTTCATGACCCGATCGTACATCTTTTACCAATTTGTAAGGGTGCATCACATAATTTCGGATCTGGCTTCCCCACTCTATTTTCATTTTATTGGCTTCAATTTCGTTTCGGGCTTTCAGACGTTCTTCCAATTCCATTTCATAGAGTCTCGATCTTAAGAGCTGCATTGCTTTTTCTTTATTCTGAAGCTGAGAACGCGATTCAGAGTTTTCGATAATAATTCCTGTCGGTGCGTGACGAAGACGAACAGCAGTTTCTACTTTGTTTACGTTTTGTCCACCCGCTCCTGAACTTCGCATCGTTTCAAACGATATATCTGCAGGATTGATATTGATCTCGATCGTATCATCAACCAAAGGATAAACATACACAGAAACAAAGCTTGTATGGCGTTTTGCATTAGAATCGAAAGGAGAAATTCTTACCAATCTGTGAACGCCATTCTCACCTTTAAGATAACCAAAAGCGTATTCTCCGTCGATTTCCAGGGTTACGGTTTTTACACCGGCAACTTCACCTTCCTGAAAATTCAGTTCTTTTATTTTATAGCCCTGCTTTTCTGCCCACATATTATACATTCTCATCAGCATTCCAGCCCAGTCGCAACTTTCGGTTCCGCCTGCTCCTGCTGTGATTTGTAGAACTGCAGAAAGCTCATCGCCTTCGTTAGAAAGCATGTTTTTAAACTCCAGATTTTCTATTTTTTCTAATAATTGAGGGAAAGTTTCGTCTAATTCTTTTTCAGAATCGGGATCTTCTTTTGCAAACTCAAGCAAAACCTGAAGGTCTTCAAACTGGGTATTGATTTCTTCGTATTCTTCCACCCATTTTTTCTTGGAACGAAGCTGCTTCAGAAAAACCTCAGCTGTTTTAGGGTTATCCCAAAATTCGGGAGCTGCCGTTTTTTCGTCATCATTAGAAATTTCTATCTTCTTTTTATCAATCTGAAGATATTTATGTAGATCTTCAATCCTGGATTGAACTTCTTTTATCTGGTCGTTATTAATCAAAACTAAAAAATTTGAAAAGCAAATTTACGGATAAAATCATGAGTAATGAATAATGCTCACAAGTATTACTAAAACTAAGTTCCTGTAACTATTTTTTATCAAACTCCATCTTCATCATTATGCTGAAAGCCAATCTCCCTTCTCGGAATTTCTACAGTCTGATAGGTTTCAAGCTCTTTTTTCAATGCATGAATTCTCATTTGGAAATCATCAAGATTATTAATGATAACATCATTCAAAAACTGGGCAATCTGGTTGAGATATTCTTCAGTCAATTTTGCTGCTGCATCACGCAAAGCGCCATTGAGAAGATGCTCATCGATTTTTAATTTTTCATCTTTCGTTCTTTGATAACGATTTTTGATTCTCTTTTTAAGACTTTGGGTAAAATCGATAAGCATTGTGTTGCTGAAAACCTTCATTTTGACAACCGTTTCTGTCCAGAAAGGAATTTTATCTGCTTTATTATTTTTTAAAATTTTGAAAAGCAAAGAATCTTTATCCAGATTTTTGGTCATTGAATAGAGAATGATTTCTGATCTTTCGGCAGCATTCGGTGGGAATATCGGAACTAAAACATCAAATCTTCCTGGCGCAAGAATCTCTTCGTCAATATCAACAACCGAATTGGCAGAACCCACCATCAGAACACCTTCACTTTCAAATTTTGAAACGTAGTGAAGAATAATCTCCTGAGTTTCGAGGTTGCAGGAAGCCACATTGTTTTCGGCTTTTCTTTCCATCATAATTTCATCAAAATCGTCCATGAAAAGCAAGACTTTATCTTCCTTCATCATCGTTACCAGAAAATCGTTGAAATTGGTCTGATTGCCATCTACAAAAGAAGTCCCGAGATAATGTTTTTTAACCTCTTTAAATTTATAATTGATGATCTCTGCAATTTTATTTGCCCAAAATATTTTTCCGCTTCCGGGAGGACCGTATAAAATGATTCCCGCCGGTTTATTGATGCCCCAGTCTTTGGTTTGCTGAGGATTTAAAAAAGGTTCCAAAACATCTGAAATGTAAAAGAAAAGATCTCTGTACCCTATAAAATCTCTTTGCTGAAGTTTGGTTTTATTTCCAAAATAATTGTAGACAAATTTGTAGTTTCCGCCCAATTTCTGGTCAATCCCATAGCTTGAAATCGAGGAGCGGAACAATCCGTTATCAAAAATATTTGACGGGTTTTCTTCAATCGCCTTTTCAATTTTTTCTTTGGGCTGATTAATGGTTTCTGCAATCTGCTCAACGGTTTTGTTTTCGTCCAAATCTTTTTCATAAAGCTTCAGAAAGTCTACATTTTCACGGGCAAATTTTTCAAAATCTTTTTTCACTTCAAACTGAGTAGAAATACAGTCGATCAAGTCAAGATCAAAATCTTGGATAAACTGTTTAATGGCTTCTGCGGAAACTTGTAACTCTTTTGCAAGTTCTATTAACTTCATACAATCATCTTTAATTCAAATGTAATGAAAATTTTTGGTTGATGGTTGATAGTTGTTAGCTGTTAGCTGTTAGCTGTTAGCTGTTAGCTGTTAGCTGTTAGCTGTTAGCAAAATTAATTCCTAATTCCTAATTCCTAATTAAAAAGTTTGCTTAGTTTGTAACATTTCACAAAAAAGAGAAACTTATCAAAATATATAACTAAACTACATGGAAAAAATTTTATCAGTAAAGAATCTGACAAAAAAATTCAAAAGAGTTGTCGTCAACAATATTTCTTTCGATGTAGAAAGAGGTAATGTTTACGGGCTTCTGGGTCCCAACGGAAGCGGAAAATCTACCACATTCGGGATGCTGCTTTCAACCATCAATCCTACAAGCGGCGATTGGTTTTGGTTTGGTAAAAAAGGTACAACGCCTGAAATACTGAAAAAAATCGGAGCGATTATTGAGCAGCCCAATTTTTATCCTTATTTAAGCGCTGAAAAGAATCTTAAAATCGTTGCTGAAATTAAAGGAACACCTTACTCAAGAATTGATGAAGTTTTGCAAACGGTTAAGCTTTTAGAAAGAAAAAAAGATGCCTTCAAAACCTATTCTTTAGGGATGAAACAAAGATTGGCAATTGCTTCTGCTTTGCTAAATAATCCTGAAGTTTTAATCTTAGATGAGCCTACAAACGGTTTAGATCCTGAAGGAATTATCCAGATCAGAGAAATTATCGGGGCGATTGCCAAACAGGGAATTACTATTATTATTGCAAGTCACCTTTTGGATGAGATTGAAAAGATCTGCAGCCACGTAATTGTGCTAAAAGAAGGAAACGCCATTTATTCCGGAAGAGTGGATGAAATGACGAATAATCAAGGATTTTTTGAGTTAAAAGCTGATAACAACGCGGCTCTTTTAAGTGCTTTGGAAGAATTGCAGTGGTTTAGTTCGGTTTCTGCAGAAGACGATTTAATTAAAGCCCAGATTCGTGATGATGCTTCTATTTCGGCTTCAGGCCTAAACCAGAAACTTACTGAAAAAGGTATTTTCTTGTCACATCTCGCTAAGAAAAAGAAATCTCTTGAAAACCAATTCCTTGAACTTGTAAAAAATACTAATTAATCATGATGAAATTATTAAAATTAGAATATTATAAAAACCTTAGTTACACACCGTTTAAGGTTTTCACGATTATGTATTTTGCGATACTTGTTATTTTCCTTTGTATTGGTTTACTTAATTTTGAACTTTTTGGTAATCCAATCGATTTAAAAGCACAAGGAATGTATAATTTCCCTGCAATATGGAATTTTACAACCTGGACAGTTGCCTTGCTGAAAATATTTTTAGGATTAATAATAGTATTCTCGATTTGTCAGGAATTCAGCAATAGAATGTTCAAACAAAATACTATTGACGGATTGAGCAGAGAAGAATTTATTGGTTCAAAACTTTTGACTATTGGTATTTTCACATTAATTTCAACAATTATTGTATTTGCCATTACCTTATTTTTAGGTTTCCAGTATTCAAACACCACAGAATCATCACTAGTTTATAAGGAAATGTTTTTCATTGGAAATTATTTTTTAAAATTGTTTGCATTCTTTTGTTTTTTAATGTTTTTATCAATTTTATTAAGAAAATCAATTTTTGTTTTTCTCGCTTTCTTTATATTATGGATTGGAGAATGGGTCTTAAGTATGATTGAAACTTTCTCGAAAATACACGGATTGAAAGGACCCCAGAGAAATGAGGTACTTCAAAACGACTTTTTCATCAGTAAGCTTTTCCCTTTGGAAAGCATGTCGAATTTAATCCCCAATCCTATTTTGAGATTAGATATGGCAAAAGCGATGGGTTTAAAATATGAATTTACTTACCCAACCGAAAGCTTAATTGCGTGTTTGATTTGGTGCGCTTTATTTATTCTGGGATCTTATTTAATTTTAAAGAAAAGAGACTGGTAAAATTTATTTGCATATTATTCAAAATTAAAGTGATTCAATTGAATCACTTTTTTGTTTCTTAATTATTTCACCCAATGGTTTGACCAATCGTCCTTTCAGGACTCTTTATTCAAAATATTTTAAAATAAAAAGCCCCGAAATAAAATTCCGAGGCTGTATTTATACAGGTAAAAATTACTCATTACCTATTTATTACTTATTAACCAAGATATGGATATTTGTAATCTTTAGGAGAAACAAAAGTTTCTTTGATAGATCTTACAGAAGTCCATCTCAATAAGTTCATTTTAGAACCAGCTTTATCATTTGTTCCTGAAGCTCTACCGCCACCAAAAGGCTGTTGACCAACAACTGCACCTGTTGGTTTGTCGTTGATGTAGAAGTTTCCAGACGCATTTTCTAATGCTTTGAACGCCTCATTTACAGCATATCTGTCTTGTGCGAACACTGAACCTGTTAATGAATACGGTGAAGAAGAATCTACCAATTCTAAAGTTTCTTTCCATTTTGCATCTTCGTAAACGTAGATTGACAAGATTGGACCAAAAATTTCTTCAACCATGCTTTCGTATTGAGGATTTGTAGTTTCGATAACTGTTGGATTTACAAACCATCCTTTAGAATCATCACATTTACCACCGATCACAACATCGGCTTCGTCTGAAGCATTTGCTCTGTCAATGTATCCTTTACATTTTTCGAAAGAATTTTTGTCGATAACTGCATTTACAAAGTTTGAAGGATCTTCCGGAGAACCAACTTTAATTGAGTTAACCTGAGTTTCCATTACTTTTTTCACATCAGCCCAAAGAGACTGAGGAATATAAGCTCTTGAAGCCGCAGAACATTTTTGTCCCTGATATTCGAAAGCACCTCTTACCAAAGCCGTTGCCACAGCTTCTACGTTTGCTGAAGGATGAGCGATAACGAAATCTTTTCCACCCGTTTCTCCAACGATTCTTGGATATGTTCTGTAATTGTGAATATTGTCACCGATCATTTTCCACATTCCCTGGAAAACTTTTGTAGAACCAGTGAAGTGAAGTCCGGCAAAGTCTCTGTGCGCTAAAACTTTTTCAGCAGTTTCTTTTCCGTCAGTGAAAATCATGTTGATAACACCTGCAGGAAGTCCCGCTTCGATTAAAACATCCATGATTACTTTTGCAGAATAGATTTGCTTATCTGAAGGCTTCCAAACCACTACGTTTCCAAG
Source organism: Chryseobacterium sp. 2TAF14 (assembly GCF_052115105.1). NCBI lineage: Bacteria > Pseudomonadati > Bacteroidota > Flavobacteriia > Flavobacteriales > Weeksellaceae > Chryseobacterium > Chryseobacterium sp. 2TAF14. Next base: position 20,819 of record NZ_JBFRGA010000013.1, on the reverse strand, counting down.
CATTGCCATACAAGTTGGCAAGTTGCCTGAAATTGCTGTAAAGTTGAAAGGTGTTACTGCAAAACAGAATCCTTCCAACGGTCTGTACTCTACTCTATTCCAGATTCCTGCGTCAGAAACCGGTTGCTCAGAATACATTTCCGTCATAAATTCTACGTTGAATCTTAAGAAATCGATGAATTCACAAGCTGCATCAATTTCAGTCTGATGAACATTTTTAGACTGTCCGATCATTGTTGCTGCGTTGATTACATCTCTGTAAGGTCCAGCCAAAAGATCAGCCGCTTTTAAGAAAATTGCTGCACGGTGTTCCCAGCCAAGCTCATTCCACTGTTTTTTTGCTGCTAAAGCTGCATTGATTGCATCATCTACATGCTGCATTGTTCCTTTATGATAAAAACCGAAATCGTGCGCATGATCTTGTGGAGACTGAAGCTGAACAGTATCACCTGTTTTTACTTCTTTTCCGTTGATAATCATTGGGATTTCTGTCTTTTCTGCCCACATTTTTTTGTACGTTGCAAGAAGAGATTTTACTTCTGCTGATCCCGGCTCGTAAGAAGTTACCGGCTCATTTACTGCAAATGGTACTTGCGAAATTGCTTTTGACATATAGTTGTATTGTTTGTTTTTGCTTTTTTACAAATTTACAACATTTAATATTTATGATGAAAAATGTCAATAGTGAATTTTGGTTCGCAAGTGAATGGTTAATTTGAACATTAAAAATTTTTAAACCATTAAGATCCTGAAGTTTTTAAGGTGCTTTAAGAAAATATCTGAAGATATTATTCAGCAGAACGTTTAATTCAGATAAATTGAATCTTAAAGAAACTTATAAGCTAAAAAATCTTAATGGTTCAATTTTCAAATAAAATATAATAAATTGACATGTGAACCGATTGACCATTCACAGTTCACTTACTCACATTTTCTCTGTTTCAAGAATTTTTAAAACCAGTTTTTCTTCGTGCGTCAAATCYGCTTTTCCGTCGTTTTCTTCAATTACTTCAAGCTCATCGAGATATTTTTTAATAGAATTATTCTCGTAAAGATTGATAACTAAAGGATGTACATAATATTTTCGGCAAACTGTACTTGTATTTCCAAGGTGTTCAGCAACAATATCCAGGGCTGCCTTTACTTTCTTTTTGTATTGAGAATTATTTTCAGCATAACCAATTTCTTTAAATGCAATTAAAGCATTCACCGTTCCCGACCAGGTTCTGAAATCTTTTGCTGTAAAATCTTCTCCACTGATTTCTTTAATATAGTCATTCACCATCCCGGAATCTACCGAATGTCTTTTTCCCTCATCATCAATATATTGAAACAGCTCTTTTCCGGGAATTTCTTTGCATTTCATAATTAATCTTGCCAGTCTTTTACTTTTCAGATTAACATTATGCATTACTCCTTTTTTACCTTTAAATGAAAAATTAATTTTTTGACCTTGAACTTTTACGTGTTTTCCTTTCAGCGTTGTTAAGCCAAAAGAACCGTACAGTTTTTCGTAAATATTATTTCCGATACGAATATTGGTGCGCTGCATTAAACTTACGATTAATGCTAAAATTTTTCGTTTTTCAAAATTTCTTAAGGCTAAATCTTTTTCCAGTTGCAGACGTATTTCCGGCAAAGCGTAACCAAATTGCAGCATCCTGTAAAATTTGGTATGATTTCTCAGAGCGCTCCAAAGAGAATGATATTTATACTGTTTTCGTTTTCTGGCATCAAATCCTGTAGCCTGAAGGTGACCGTTATCTAAAGCACAAATCCAGACATTTTCCCAAGCCGGAGGAATCACCAGACTGTTGATCCGTTTGATTTCCTCTTTATCCTTAATTTTTTCGCCATCTTTAAAATACAGGTATTTTTTGCCTCTTTTCCTACGAATAATACCGGCAGTTTCTGCATCGGAAGTGTAAATAAGATTTACCGCTTTTGCAGAAGCCACCGGATCTTTCATAATTTTTACAATCTTTGAAGGCTTAAGATGTGAAATAATATCCAAGTCTGATTGTTCCATAAAATGATTGGTTAAGAGTTTTTACCCCTAGAGAATAGCCATATCAAAATTGCTATAACTCCGCCTACCAGAATTATCCCCCACCACATTCCGGCTTTAAAGATTGTTTCTACAGCTTCGCAGCTCGTAAGCAGCATGAGACTTAAAATAGTCAGGCTGTATAAAGTCCATTTTTTCATAGTAATATAATTTAGGTTGATTATTATTTTAAATTCGATGATGATCAGGTTTCCATCTTTTTATAGACTTTTTGATCTGATCTCCCGAAATATTTTCATGTAAAGCTTTATATAAAAGTTCTTTAAATTCTTCATCGTAAGCAAACCTCAAAGCAGCAATCTGACTGAAACTCAGTTTTTCTTCCACTTCATCAGATCTTTTGTTGAATATCTCAAAATATCTTTGCTTAAATTCTAATCTTACCAAACGGTTTTGCAGTCCCAAAGCGTAATGTTGTCGCACCATAATTGCTAAATACAGAATTAAAAATATCACAACAGAAAACAGAATCCAGACCAATTGATAATCCGGATCTTTGAATATTTTATAAATTCCGAATATCTCTAAAATCAGCAGTAACGGTAAATAAACAAAGTGATGCGGCGTGTAAAATTTTCTGTGGTTATGATAGTTTTGCGTTTCCATATTGCCGATACTGCAATAATCTTTCCAAAAATTTTTGATCTTTTAATTTGTGGTATATGAAAGTGCTGAACGATGGGTGTTTGATGTTAGAAGTAATTTCGGTCGCCAAATTTGTAATATGTTTTTTATAAGAAATTTTTCAAAAAATGAGAAATCTTAAATAATATTCCAATCAATCTTCCAACATCCAGCTTCCGGCATCAATCCTCAATTCTCAAAAACTTTATCCAATTTTTAACTATTGAAATCAGCATTAATTCGTAACTTCACATCTTTAAATTATTAGAAAAATGACTTCAAAGGAAAAAGTAGCTGCGCTTCGCGAAGAAATGCAGAAAAATAATGTTGATGCATTTATAGTATATTCTGCAGATCCTCACATGAGCGAATATTTACCCGGAGAATGGCAGGAAAGAGCCTGGCTTTCAGGTTTTCTTGGTTCTGCAGGTTTTGTGGTAATTACTAAAGATAAAGCCGGACTTTGGACGGACGGAAGATATTTTACACAAGCTCCGATCGAATTGGCTGGTTCAGGAATCGATCTTTTCAAAGACGGTATGGAAGGAACGCCCAATTATATCGACTGGATCATCTCTGAAATCCCTGCAAACGGAAAAGTAGCTGTCAATGCTTTGGCAACTTCTCATTCAAACTGGGAACTTTTGTACCAAAAACTGAATGCAAAAAACTTAACTTTAGCTGATCTTCCTTTATTAAAAGAAGTCTGGAAAGAAAGAGGAATTCCTTCAAAAAATCCGATTTTCGTGCATCCTGTTGACAGAGCCGGAAAATCGGTTACAGATAAAATTTCTGCCATCCGTCAAAAAATGGAAGAGCAGGAAGTTACCGTACATGTCATTTCAAGCCTTGATGATGTTGCATGGACATTGAATTTGAGAGGAAGCGATGTGGAAAGCAATCCTGTATTTTTAGGATATATTTTAATTACTAAAAATGATGCAATTCTCTTTACCGACCTTGAAAAAATGGAAGTTGAAGCCAGAAGACAAATGGATGAAGCGTGGGTAAAAATGATGCCTTATGAAGAATTTTACAATCATTTGAGAACTATCAAAAATGAAAAAGTTTTAGTTTCGCCAAACAGCAACCAGTCGATTTTTGAAGCTTTAAAAATTGATAACGATTTTGTAAAAGCTGCCGTTCCTGGAAATCTTATGAAAGCTCAGAAAAACGAAACCGAGCTTGAAGGCTTCAGAAAAGTAATGGTAAGAGATGGTGTTGCGATGGTAAAATTTCTTTACTGGCTTACTCACAACGCAGGAAAAGAAAAGATGAACGAGTATTTTATCGGACAAAAGCTGAGAGAATTCCGTGCTGCAGGAGAAAATTTTGTAGGCGAAAGTTTCGGAAGCATCGTTGGATTTAAAGAAAACGGTGCAATGATGCATTATTCCGCAAAATCTGAAGGAAGCAAAGAAGTAACTAACGATGCAAGTATTTTGGTTGATTCTGGAGGTCAATACTTAGAAGGAACAACAGATATTACAAGAACTTTGGCTTTAGGAGCGGTTTCTGAAGAATTTAAAATAAACTCTACCCTGGTTTTACAAGGAATGATTCGTTTATCGATGGTGAAATTTCCAAAAGGAACGAGAGGAGTGCAACTTGATGCGATTGCAAGACTGCCGCTGTGGATGCAGGGAAAAGACTACAATCACGGAACAGGTCACGGTGTAGGAAGCTTTATGAATGTACATGAAGGTCCGCAAAATATCAGAAAAGATATGAATCCGCAGGAACTTTTGGTAGGAATGGTTGTTTCTAACGAACCTGGATATTATCTGGAAGGTGATTACGGAATCCGTCATGAAAACCTGATTGCCGTAAAAGAATCTGAAACTACTATCCACGGAACTTTTTATGAGTTTGAAACTTTAACGTTCTGCCCGTTCTTTAAAGATACAATCGTAAAGGAAATTCTTTCGGAAGAAGAAATCAACTGGTTGAATTCTTATCACAAAACCTGTGAAGAAAAGCTTTCCCCATATTTGGAAGGCGAAGTAAAAGATTGGTTTTTGGAATTGGTAAGCCCTATTTAATTGTTTGTTATTGGTAATTAGTAACTTGTTATTAGTTGTTGGTTGTTGGTTACAAATTAAATTAAACAAGCCTGCTTCGCCATTTTTATAAATTATATCGTTCTGTAAATTTTACAGGACGATTTTTTTATTCTGTACAACCGTATTTTTACGGTATTATTTATGAGGAATATCCTGAGAAAAAATAAATTCTTATCTGCTACTTTTGTGCAAGAAACCAATCACAATTATATATAAAAAACTAATATCCTTTTAAACATCACCTTTCTTTGAGGGGTGGTGTTTTTTTTAACAAAATTTTTAATTTACCTGAATTAGGGATAAAGATTTATTCTACTATTAGTTATTTTAGTTTTTATTGCAATGGCAGACAAAGTTTTCTTTAATATTCTGATTTTTATTTTTAACATAAATTAAGCTGCTTCGCTTATTGGGGTAAAACAAAAAATGATATTTCATTATTAAATCTTACGCCTTTCTTTAGCTTTAAACATTGAAGATTGTATTATTAATCTCTTTATTTGATTTGCGGTAGAGAATCTTATTCCAAACTCATCTTAAACAAAATGATGTTGAACAAAAGATTAATCAGAAAACTGTTTGCAGATTAACATAAAAAATTTTCATTTAAAACCTTAAATTTGCAAAATGAATCATGACACTATCTGCGCACTTGCCACAGCCAACGGAATCGGAGCCATCGGAATCATCAGAATTTCCGGAGATGATGCAATTTCTGTTTCAGCTAAAATTTTTGAAGGTAAAAATCTTGAAAAAGCCCAGTCACACACTGTACATTACGGGTTTATAAAAGATGGTGATGAGGTGATTGATGAGGTAATGATTTCTGTTTTTAAAGCTCCCAAAACTTTTACAGCAGAAGATTCTGTAGAGATTTCTTTTCATGGTTCGCCACATATTGCCAAGAAAATTCTTGAAGTTTTAATTAAAAACGGAGCAAGAATGGCAAAAGCCGGTGAGTTTACAATGCGCGCTTTTATGAACGGAAGAATCGATCTAAGCCAAGCTGAGTCTATTGCTGACCTGATCGCTTCTGAAAATGAGGCTTCCAGAAAAGTAGCACTAAACCAGCTAAAAGGAGGAATCACCAATGAAATTTCGTTTTTAAGAACCGATTTATTAAATTTTGTTTCTTTAATCGAACTGGAACTTGATTTTGCTGAAGAAGACGTGGAATTTGCAGACAGAACCGCACTGAATCAATTGCTTGATAAAATAGAAGCCAAATTAAATTCTCTTATTGAAAGTTTCCAATACGGAAATGCCATTAAAAACGGAACCGCAGTTGCCATCATTGGAAAACCAAATGCCGGAAAATCAACTCTTCTAAATGCTTTATTAAAGGAAGAAAGAGCAATTGTAAGCAATATTGCCGGAACGACGAGAGATACGATTGAAGAAATTCTTCACATCAAAGGTCATGCTTTCAGATTAATCGACACTGCCGGTTTACGTGAAACCGCCGATGAAATTGAAGCAATCGGTGTGAAGAAAGCAAAGGAAAAAGTAGAAAATGCAAATATCCTTGTTTATCTTGCCGATTCTGCCACAGAAGATTTCTCCGAAGACATCGAAATGATAAAATCCTTGCAAAGAGATGATTTAAAACTGATAATCTGTGCTACAAAAATAGATGAAGTTTCTCCCACTCAATATGAATTGGTAGAAAATATTTTCAGAAAAGAAATATCACAAGATTTTGATTTTATCACCATTTCAGCTATCGAAAATCAAAACATACAAGACCTGAAAGACGAATTGTCTTCATATGTAGAGCATTTAAAATCTGAAGAAAGCAACGTGATCATTACCAATCAACGCCACTTTGAAGCTTTAGGGAAATCTCTGGATGCTGTAAATAAAGTGAAAGAAGCTATTACCTTTCAGATTTCAACAGAATTGTTGGCATATGAATTAAGAAATGCTTTGGAACATCTTGGAGAAATTTCTGGCGAAGTAACCAATGATGAGGTCTTGGGAAATATTTTTTCTAAGTTTTGTATCGGAAAGTAAAATCACAAACCAGCAAAAAACACTTTCACAGTAAAGTCTAATCTTTTAATTAATCAACAAATCAAAAGCAGCCTGTACTCGCCATCATTTTCAAGCGGAGCTCTGTGTACACAAGGCAAAACCTCCTGCGAAGGATGATCTACCGCCAGTCGCCAAAGATTTCCTATTTCTAAATTTAGCGGTTTTGCATCAGGTTTTGGCTCATAATGAAGATCAAAAAAATTGTCTTTCAGAAAGTTTTCAAATTCTTCTTCCGGACCGTCGTGTAATTCTTGTAGCTTTTGCCTGATTTCTGGAATCAGGATTTTTTGCTGAACCTCGTCATTAGGAACAATATCGCTTGCTGCACCGTAATAAGTACATAAAAAAGTGTCGGTTCCAATTGGTGAGCGATCTACATGAAAAGAATAGACATCTGTGGAAATAAAATCAAACTCATCATCGCGTTCATAATTTTTAAGCAAATTAAGTGACGGAGATGCTCCGAAATCTGTTAATAGTTGCAAATCATTTAAAATAATTTCTCTAGCTAAATCACCCTTTTCTGATAATTGCAAGGCCAAAAGATCCTGAGCAGAAACTTCGGTAATATTTTCTTTTAGTTGAAGTTTAGAAACAATTTCTTTAAAATCTCCGGTCAGATGACGGTTCCAGCAGATTGCATTTACCGTTCCATGAAACTTGGTATTTACCAGCTCAGAAAAACCAGAAACTACTCCAACTTGTTTTTTATCTGAAAATGTTTTGCTCATATTTTAGAATAAATGATTTCAGGTACATCATTCTTTTGCAAAAATAAAGAATAGATCAGAAGGTGATATTCAAATCATTGAAAATAATTTAGTCTGTGATAAAAAATATTTTAATCAAAAATCCGTAACTTTGCGCTCTACGAAAAATTTTATGGAAAGTATTCAAGTTCACGACAAAACTTTTGTTCCCTATTTAAAGGATGCCGAAATTCAGGAAATTGTAAAGACAACCGCTCTGAAAATCTATGAAGATTACAAAGATGAAGTACCTGTTTTCATCGGTGTTTTAAACGGAGTTATCATGTTTTTCTCAGATCTTCTTAAACATTATCCGGGACCTTGCGAGATTGCTTTTATACAGATGAGTTCTTATGCAGGAACAGAATCTACCGGGATCGTTTATCAGAAAATGGAGCTTACAAAAGATGTAAAAGACCGTCATATCATTCTTGTAGAAGACATCGTAGATACCGGGAACACGGTTGAAAGTCTTTTCAAATACTTCAAAGAAACTCAGCGTCCGAAATCTGTTAAACTGGCTTCATTCCTATTGAAACCTGAAGTTTATAAAAAAGATTTCAAGCTGGATTATATTGGAAAAGAAATTCCAAACAAATTTGTACTAGGTTACGGATTGGATTATGATGAGTTAGGAAGAAACCTACCGAATCTATACCAATTGGAAGAAGGGCAAATCAATCACTAAATTGCTATCAGCTTTTAGCTTTTGGCTATTAGCTTTTAAAAAATTATATCTAAGTAAAAGTAATTATTAATTTAAAAATGCTAAAAGCAAGAAGCCATTTGCCAATTGCCAACAGCGAAACCACATTATGATAAACATTGTTCTGTTCGGTCCTCCCGGAAGTGGAAAAGGTACTCAAGCACAAAACTTAATCGAGAAATTTAATTTAAAACAAATCTCAACTGGTGATCTTTTCAGATACAACATGAAAAATGACACCGAACTTGGGAAACTGGCTAAATCTTTCATCGATAAAGGAGAATTGGTTCCGGATCAGGTAACAACAGATATGCTGATTGACGAAATCAGAAAACCAAGTGATGCCGCAGGATTTATTTTCGACGGATATCCAAGAACTGCTGTTCAGACAGAAGCTTTGGAGAAAATCGTAAAAGAAGAATTAAATGATGAGATCGACGTTTGTCTTTCTTTGGTCGTTCAAGATTCTATTTTGGTTGAAAGATTACTGAAAAGAGGCGAAATAAGCGGAAGATCAGACGACAGCAATGTTGAGATCATCGAAAACAGAATAAAAGAATACTACACAAAAACAGCAGAAGTTGCCGAATTGTACAAACAACAAGGTAAATATGTAGAGATCAACGGTGTTGGAGACATCAACGAAATCTCTGAAAAACTTTTTGCGGAAGTTCAAAAATTTGCATAAGTTTTTGATTCATTATTCAAAGTTCAATATTCAAGGTTGGGAACTTTGAACTTTAAACCTTTAAACCTTGAATTGAAATTATGAGCAATTTTGTAGATTACGTAAAGATTCATTGTAAAAGCGGTCACGGAGGTGCAGGTTCTGCCCATCTTCGCCGTGAAAAATATATTCCTAAAGGTGGTCCTGATGGAGGTGACGGCGGTCGCGGAGGACACATCATCATGAGAGGAAATGCCCACGAATGGACTTTACTTCCACTTCGATACACCCGTCACGTAAAAGCGGAACGTGGTGAAAACGGAGGAAAAAACCAGCTAACCGGAGCTTTCGGAGAAGATGTTTACATCGATGTTCCGATTGGTACGATTGCTAAAAATGAAGACGGAGAAATTGTAGGCGAAATTCTGGAAGACGGTCAGGAAATCATCTTGATGGAAGGCGGTAAAGGTGGAAAAGGTAATGAGTTTTTCAAATCCTCAACCAACCAGACTCCACGTTTTGCACAACCGGGAATGGACGGTCAGGAAGGTTATATCGTTTTTGAACTTAAAATCTTAGCCGATGTAGGTCTTGTAGGTTTCCCAAATGCAGGAAAATCTACGCTTTTAGCTTCTGTTTCTGCCGCAAAACCGAAAATTGCCAATTATGCATTTACGACTTTAACCCCCAATTTAGGAATTGTAGATTACAGAAATTATAAATCTTTTGTAATGGCAGATATTCCGGGAATTATTGAGGGTGCTGCAGAAGGTAAAGGTTTAGGTCACAGATTCTTAAGACATATTGAAAGAAATTCGATCCTATTATTTTTAATTCCTGCAGATTCTGAAGATCATTTTCAGGAGTTTAAAATTTTGGAGAACGAATTGAAAGAATACAATCCTGAGCTTTTAGATAAAGATTTTATTATTTCTGTTTCTAAAGCCGATCTTTTGGATGATGAGCTGAAGAAAGAAATATCTGCCGAATTCCCTGAAAACAAAAAGCCATTGTTTTTCTCGGGGGTTACCGGAGAAGGCCTAACAGAATTGAAAGATGCTATCTGGAAAAGGCTTCACGGATAAAATTTACACAATTTATCAACCAACTAAAGTACACTTTTTGTGTACTTTTTTATTATTATATTTAAAAATTAATACCATCAAATTAAAATTATGAAAAAGAACTTTGCATTAGCTCTGTTATTATCAATTCCGGCATTTGTAAGTGCACAGGAAAAATCACAATCTGATTCAGCACCGGATTCAAAAATAAGTTTTGGGGTAAAAGGAGGATATTCTTTGTCTAACATGAAGTTTTTGGATGAAAAATACAATTCAAAATCTTATTTCTATGCGGGTGTTGTGGCAGAAAAGCCGCTATCTTCTAATCTGAGTATTCAGGCTGAAGCATTATATACACAGATTGGCGGAAAACAGGACTTTCCGGTTGTAGATTTTACTGACTCCGGAGTTATAGAAAGAGGAAGTATTCAATTTGATTATCAGCTTACGCAGATTCAGGTTCCGGTTTCTGTCAAATATTATTTTATTCCGAATTTATCTGCTTCTGCAGGGATTAATTTCGGAATCAACCTTTCAGAAAAAGTAAAAACAGATGAAGTTGTAAATGGATCGACTTCCCACGATTACGAAAATGTGAAAACGCTGAATCTGTTTCCTTTCTTAGGAATGGAATATAAAATTAATGATCAATTCTTTGTAGATGCAAGATATCATTTTAATTTTATCGGAATCAATAAGGGAGAAAGTTTTGATACTAAAATCGGCTTTTTACAAGCAGGTCTAGGATATAAATTCAAATAATAAAAACAAGGGAGAAGCGAAAGTTTCTCCTTTATTTTTTACAGACAATCACTGTTTCATTATTGCTCAATCCCAAATATTCATTTAATTTAAACGTTCTTATTTCGGTTGTAAAACCAGCCTTTTTCAGGCGATTTTCCAAACCGGAAACTGAGTAAATCCTCACGTGATCGTCCTGACCAAAATGTTTTAATCTTTCTTCCGGAGAAACAATACTGTAATCTTCATAAATTTCACCATCTTTAAAAGGGGTTTGTATAAGCGCTGTTCCGCCAGTTTTAAGAACTCTGAAGAGCTCATTCATCGCTTGCTGATCTTCTGTAATATGCTCTAAAATATGATAGCAGGTAATTAAATCAAACGTATCATTTCCGGCATCAATTTTTGTAATATCATAACGGTAATCTGCCAAAAATTCATTCTCATAATCGGTAGAAAAATAGGCAATATCTTTCCTGTTTTTTAGCTTCCTGTATAAAACTCTGGATGGCGAAAAGTCTAAAATCTTTGCATCAGGAAACAAAAATTCTTCATTCAAAAGCATAAAAAGCCTTCTCGTTCTGGAAATACTTCCGCAAACCGGGCATATTTTATCCCCATTTTTAAGTAAAGCAAAATTTTTCAGATTTGTTTCGCATAGATTGCATTTGCAGTTTTTACCACGATAGATTGGCGCCAAAAATTTTCTGAAATTTTCCTCATAGCGTATAAGTACACTTTTTGGGAAAATATTTTTCGCTACCGACTTTAAAACATTGTACATATCAAGAATCTCTTACAGCCTCCAAAATAACAAAATTAAATTGAAGAATGAAACTCTAATCCAACATCATCAAAAATAAGAGTTTTGTCTTTGGAACGCTTATTGAAACACTTTTTTAAAATTTAAAAAAATGAAATATTTATTAAGTCTCCTTTCAGTAATCTTTTTGTTCTCGTGCTCTTCCCAAAAAATGTCCTCTTCAAAATACTCAACTATAGAATATGAAGCTGGAGCCTGTTTCGGATCCTGCCCTATTTTTAAAATGACAATAAACCCAGACCGAACTGCTGTTTTGGAAGCCGAACATTTTAATTTTTCTAAAGGATTTTCAAAAGGCGAATTTGATAAGCCGAGAGAAGGTACTTTTAAAACAACCATCAAAGAAGATGATTACAAAAAACTAACAGCTTTATTGGATGGCTTAAATGTAAAAAGCCTTAACGAAAAGTATGGTTCACGAAATATTACAGATCTGCCGACCTCCTATCTTAGAATAAAATTCAGTGACGGTTCATCTAAAGACATCGAAGATTATGGTAAGCGCGGAACCGAAAAATTAATCGCGACTTACCAATTTTTTGAGGATTTAAAGCACAATCAGAAGTGGGAAAAGGTTCAATAATCATACTTAAAATTATTTAAACTATCTTTGCAGCATATTTCGCGGCATTCTCAGCCAATTAGTAAATTATTTTACTTAAAAATTCTGTTAAAAAAATTAGCAGATCTGCTAACAAATGATGAAGTATACTGCTTCGACCGCATTATTTTAATACACAATATTTATTTTGTTATTTACAGACTTAAAACTGATTAAGCCCATCTTAGATGCGCTTCAAAATGAAGGTTACGAAAAACCTACCCCAATTCAGGAACAAGCGATTCCTTCAATTCTGGAACAACGCGATGTACTTGGTACTGCACAAACAGGAACAGGCAAAACAGCAGCTTTTGCGATCCCAATTTTACAAAATCTTACAGAAAGAAAAGGCCCGAAAAATAATCATATAAAAGCTTTAGTACTTACTCCGACAAGAGAACTTGCTATTCAGATTGAAGAAAGCTTCAACGCATACGGAAAAAATTTACCTTTAAGAAAACTGGTAATTTTCGGAGGCGTAAAACAGGGAAATCAGGAAGCGGCTTTAAGAAAAGGTGTTGATATTCTGGTTGCAACTCCGGGAAGATTATTAGATTTTATTGCACAGGGAATTATTTCTCTTAAAAATCTTGAAATTTTTGTTCTGGATGAAGCCGACAGAATGCTTGACATGGGTTTTGTACACGACGTAAAAAGAATCATTAAGCTTTTACCTCAAAAAAGACAAACGCTTTTCTTCTCAGCAACAATGCCGACAGAAATTCAGAAACTGGCAGATTCTATACTGAATACTCCCATCAAAGTTTCAGTAACCCCTATTTCTTCGACCGCAGAAACCATTAAACAATCYATTTATTTTGTAGATAAAGACAAAAAGCTGGATCTTCTTACGCATATTTTGCAAAATAAGATTTCAGAATCGGTTTTGGTTTTTTCAAGAACCAAGCACGGTGCAGATAAGATTGCCAAGAAACTTCAGGCTGCTAATATCCCGACAGAAGCGATTCACGGCAATAAATCTCAAAATGCGAGACAAAATGCACTGAATAATTTTAAATCCGGAAAAACAAGGATTTTGATTGCGACAGACATTGCAGCAAGAGGAATTGATATTGATGAACTGAAATACGTTATCAATTACGAGCTTTCGGATGTTGCGGAAACTTACGTTCACCGWATCGGAAGGACAGGTCGTGCAGGATCTCAGGGAAGCTCACTTTCGTTTGTGGATGGTTTAGATTTATTAAATTTAAGAGACACTGAAAAACTGATCGGGATGAAAATTCCGGTGGTAAAAGATCATCCTTATCACACCGATAATTTAGTTGTTGAAAAAAGAGATTCTAACAACAAACCTTTTACACCTAGACCAAAAAAACCGGGAAACCCTGCTCAACAGAGAAAGGAAGTTGGTTTTAAAAAGCCCAAAAATAAAAGTAATTTTTCCAGAAAAAAATAAAAAAAGCCTTCCGATTGGAAGGTTTTTTTGCTATTTAATTAAAAAGTGGTTTTATAAATACTTACAGATTCATAATTTTTTTGCCAAGTTTTGGCAGGATTTTCAAATTCTTTTATTTTAATAAGTTCTTTTTCATCCAGGCTGTCAATAATCTTTTTATCTATTGAATTTTTCAGATAAAAAATATGATGATCTTTTTCTTTTTTTATATCTAAACCCATGAAGTGAATTTTTTCTTCATTCTGAGCAAGTTTACTTGGAAAAAGTAAATAATCAATCTTATTTTTTCTCAGATAGTCTTTGAATTTCATCGTATTAATTTCATCAAAAAAATCTGGGTTTGCTACCAAAGCATCTGCAGGAATAAAATTAAGATCAGAATAAAATGCAAACTTACCCGGAAAATCATATACATATACACGAGATTGACTTGGTAAAAAGCCTGCAATATCTTCAGCAATTGCTTTTATCTTATCATCTTGTTTTTTTTCAAAATCAGATTCATTTCCGAAAAAATTTGAAACAATACTGATGTTGGTTGTAAGTTTCATATAACCGAAGAAACAGACAACCACCGCCAGAAAAGATGTAGAGGCAATTACAATTGAATTTTTTCTGAAAAACCTATTGTCAAAACTCGCAAACAAATCATTTATAAAAAAACCAAAAAGAATAAATTGTGACACAAAATACCATTGCCCTATTTGAGACTGAAACAAAAGATTGTAAAAAAAATGCAGAAGGCAACCTATTACAAAACACAGTTTAAGAGATTTTTGCCTGGTATTTTTGCTTATAATTAAAAATAAAAGATAAGAAATACATACAGCTAAGCAGAATCTGAATATTAACACCCAGGTTATATCATCTGCAATAACCGGAAAAGAGCTTTTTATCCTCCCGCTGATCGGAACAAAATAACCAAATAAATACTTATTGGATAATAAATAAGGCACAGAAAGGACCGAAAAGCCGGCAAGTATTAATCCTAAACTTTTGATGCTCCATTTCCGGAAATTCCAATACAAAAAACCGAATGGAAATATTAAAAAAATATGGTCAAGACGCGCAAGAAATACCAAACTGCATAATAACCCGAAAGCAAAATCATTTTTAAACTTTCTGCTTATAAAAAATATGAGCAAAGCAAGGGTAAAAAATGCAAGATGCCCTTCGGTAAGGAATAAAGTACCAATGCTAAAGAATATTAAACAATAAAATGCAAAACTAAAAACTTTTCCGAGTCTGTATTCTTTTAAAACGGTTTTCTCTAAGAGAACGCTTCCAAAAAGAACCAATAAGACCTGAAATAACCAGATAATATTTAAAACAAAAAATTTATCAAACGGATTAATCAGTTCTGCAACAATACAAAAAACCATCCATAAGGGATGAAAACCATTGGTAAGATACAAATCATTAAAACCCATGAAACCATGATGTATCACATTATAAGCAATCTGTGGATAAAAAAAACCGTCATCTGCAGGAAATTTGGAAGGATTTCCCAAGAAAAAAACCGCAGAAATAAAAAGTAAATAATGGTAGTTTTTTTTTATAAATTCCATTCCGGTTTAATAATTTATTTTCTTTTTCTCTTCAATTTATTGAAACATTTTCTTCGCATTTTCGCTCGTTATTCTATCAATCTCTGTAAAATCTTTTTGGTAAATATCAACCAATTTTCCCGCAACCAGATCAAGATAGCAGCTTTCATTTCTTTTTCCACGATGCGGAACGGGCGCAAGATAAGGCGAATCTGTTTCTAAAACGATTTTATCTAATGGAATTTCGTGTAAAAACTGATCGATTTTACCGTTTTTAAAGGTCACTACTCCACCGATTCCCAAAATAAAATTTAAACCTAAAACGTGTTTTGCCTGTTCAAGATTTCCTGAAAAACAATGGAAAATTCCTCGAAGTTTAGGATGTTTTTTTCTTTCTAAAACTTCAAAAGTTTCATCAAAACTTTCTCGGGTGTGAATTACAATCGGCAGATCTTTTTCAATCGCCCAGTCAATCTGCTGCTCAAAAGCTTTTACTTGTATATCTAAAGTTGTTTTATCCCAATACAAATCAATTCCGATTTCTCCAATCGCAGGAAAATGTCTTTGATCGAGATAATTTTTAACGATTTCCAGCTCTTTTTCCCAAGATTCGGGCTTTACATAGCAAGGATGCAATCCCATCATTGAAAAAATCTGATCGGGATATTCACTTTCCAACTGAAGCATTTTTTCATGCGATTCTGAATCGATAGCCGGAAGATAAAATTCTGTAATCCCTTTATCTAAAGCTCTCTGAATCGTTTCTTTTCGGTCTTCATCAAATTCTTCGGCATATAAATGCGTATGTGTATCAATCATTATTTTTAAAATTTCAAAAGATCTTCGTAAGGATTTTCTAAATTTAAAAGCATTCCGAAAGCCGGTTCTGTTTTTATTCCTTTTTTCTTAAGATCAATTATTTTTTGTTTAAACTCCTCTCCTTTTTCCTGTAAAATTTTATATTCTGCAAGCATGTGGAGATAAGCATTTTGCTCAACTGTTGGTTTATTTTGTCCGAAAATTTCTATAACAAAATCTTCTAAAATAAAATTACAAACTATTGATTCTGTATTATTTATATTTAATTTTTTAATCTTTAAACTAAAATCTTTAAAAATTTGAATTAAAATTTTTTCAAACTCAACCTTATCCTCAACTTCACAAATTATGTCTAAATCGCTTCCTTCAATATCAATTTCAATCGGAATTGTTCCTGCTAAAATCGGTGAGAAATTGGAAAGTTTTTCAAATATTTTATATTTTGTAAGAACTTCATAAGCTCTTTTCTGCTTTTCATTTCCTGCTTTCAGATAATCAAGTTTTGTAAAATCAATCATTCTAATACCCTTAAACTTTGAACTTTAAACCTTGAATATCGAATGTTTTACTTTTTGCCTTTGAGTTTCAATTCTCTGCTCCAGCTTTTCCTTAAATTCAATAAATTTAGGATCTTTTTCGTCATCCGTTCGATGTTCCAAAGCTTTATTGATTTTAAAATTTTCTTTAATAAATCCTTTGGTTTCATCAGAAAAATAAGCTTCACCAAACTTCTCAAAAATATAATTAACAGCTTGTGAATTTGGATGTATCAAATCATCTTTATAAAACCGATAATCTCTCAAATCATCCATTAATATTTCGTAAATCGGTAAATAATGGCAGTTTTGAAATGGTGAAATCACTTCATGGATTGCCGTGATCAACTTAGATTTGCTTAATTGATTTTCCACCATTCCGTCTTTTGTATGACGCACCGGCGAAACGGTGAACAGAATCTGCACATTTTCCGGGCAAATATCCTGAAGATTAATGATCGTATCGTAAATAGAATCTGTGAGTTCCTGATACGTTAAAAGCCTTTTCTCAAAGAATTTTTGCGGAATTTTATGGCAGTTTGCAACCAGCTTTTTTTTAGGTTCAAATTCGTAGATAAATGAAGTTCCGTAAGTGATAATCACCCAGTTTGTTTCCTGCAGAAAACGGTTTCCTTCCTCTATTTTTGAATTGATTTTATCTAAAGTCTGGTGAATATATCTTGTATCAAAACTGGTGTGATGATCCAGAGAAATAAACTCATCGTGGTACGTTATTAGACCATCTCCGCCATAAAATTCTGAATCATGAAGCTTTTTAATCGAATTATTGATCGAAAAAGGGTTAAAAATCGTCCCAAAAGGATTGTTTACCGTCTGAATCTGGCCTTTCTGAAACAAGTCTGACATCTCCGAGGCAAAGCAAGAACCTATCGAAAATATTTTATCTTCAATTTCAATTTTTTGCTGCGACGGCTGTATGTCAACTTCTGTACGGAATTTCATATTTTAGGGATTAGGTTTTAGGTTTTAGGAATTAGTAAAATGGCAGTTCAGAAACTAAGCCCTAATTCCTAAAACCTATTACCTAATTTAACTCTCTCTTCTCAACAGGTAATTTGCCAATTCAGAGAATGGTTTTTTCTTTTCTTCAGGCACATCTATTTTTGCAAGATAGCTTTGTCCTATTTCATTATGTTTTTCGATCAAGCGTAATGCTTTTTCATCAACTCTTGTTCTTCTGAAAATCTTTTCAACGCCGTAAACTTTATCTATATTATCGGTCTTTTTAGAGTACCAGTAATCTAATTCTTTACGTTCTTCTTCAGTTCCGTGCTCTCTTGCGAGAAGATAAAGCACTGTTTTTTTGTTTTCATAAATATCTCCGGCGTGCTTTTTACCGAACTGCGCCTGATCTCCGAAAACATCCAGATAATCATCCATAATCTGGAAAGCGATACCGATGTGTTTTCCGAAATTAAAGATTGCTTTGGCATCTTTAAACTGCGCTTTTGCAATCATTGCCCCGATCTCAAAAGATGAAGCGCTCAAAACTCCGGTTTTATACGTAATCATTCTGATGTAGTCTTCAAACGTTACATTTTCCTGAGTTTCAAAATTAATATCGTATTGTTGACCTTCACACAAAAGCAAACCTGTATGTGTGAAAATTCTTACACAAGCTTTAAAAATTTCAGGTTCCAGGTCTTCAAAAAATTTATACGCTTTCAGCATTAAGCCGTCTCCTGAAAGAATTCCTGTATTAAGACCATGAATGGTATGAATTGTTGGTTTGTTTCTTCTCAACGGAGCTTCATCCATAATATCGTCATGAATGAGCGTGAAATTATGGAAAAACTCGATCGCCAAAGCCGGCTTTATCGCTTCTTTCTGATCACCGCCAAACAAATCGCAAGCCATTAAAACCATAATCGGACGGAGACGTTTTCCGCCGTGCGAGATGATATAATTCATCGGCTCATAAAGCTCTGTAGGTTTGTCTTTAAACGTATATTTAGCAATAGCATCAGCAACAATCTGTTGGTAGGTGTCTAAGAATTCCATAAAATCTAATAGTTTGAACAAAAATACGATTTTCTGAGGGGTTGTAAAACAAAAAACTTTGCCTGAAGAGACAAAGTTTGATTATAATTTTAAACTATAAGATCTGAAAATGCTTAATGAGCGATTTGATCATCAATCACACTTTTTAAAAATACACATTAAGCTTTGCCATAAAATATAGCAAAGCTTAAAACAAAAATTATTTTGTTAAATTTCTCATCGATATACCTTTATATCTCTTATTATTCTACTGCCATAAAAAATCTTCTCATCATTCGTGAAATAATATTGATTTTGAACTCCTAAATTTTTAGTCTCATTATAAGGAATATCAGTCTGCCAAATTATAGTTAATGTAATTGTATTGTAAAATGAATAATCCATTTCACAAAATTTAAAACTTGTATTTCTAACCATACTTATTTTGTTTCTTAAAGGTAAACTCCAAACTGTTTTAGGTTGTATTTGTGTCATATCTTGCAACAGCTTTGAAAAAGGCTTACCTATATAGTTTGCTTTATTAGCTTCAAATTGTTTAAGATAATTAAGGGTATCAAGCTGAGCCTTGCTTTGAATTGAAAAAAGAAAAGCAAACAGTAATGCGATTTTTAATAAATTTCTCATCGATATACCTTTATATCTTTTATTATTCTACTGCCATAAAAAATCTTCTCATCATTCGTGAAATAATATTGATTTTGAACTCCTAGATTTTTAGTCTCATTATAGGGAATATCTGTCTGCCATTCTATAGAGAGTGTAATTGTATTGTGAAATGAATAATCCATTTCGCAAAAACTAAAATCAGAATACCTAACCATACTTATTTTGTTTCTTATTGGTAGGCACCACACAGTTTTTGGTTGTATTTGAGTCATATCTTGCAATAACTTTGAAAAAGGTTGACCTATATAGTTTGCTTTATTAGCTTCAAATTGTTTAAGATAATTAAGGGTATCAAGCTGAGCCTTGCTTTGAATTGAAAAAAGAAAAGCAAACAGTAATGCGATTTTTAATATATTTTTCATCGGTACACCCTTATATTTTTTATAATCTTATTACCATAAAAAATCTTTTCATCATTGGTAAAATAATACTGATTTTGTGTTCCAAGCGCATCAGTTTGGGTAATAGGAATATCTGTCTGCCATTGAATAGATAATATAATTGTATTGTGAAATGAATAATCCATTTCACAAAATTTAAATCTTGTGTTTCTAACCATACTTATTTTGTTTCTTATGGGTAGGCTCCACACTGTTTTTGGTTGTATTTGAGTCATATCTTGCAATAACTTTGAAAAAGGTTGACCTATATAGTTTGCTTTATTAGCTTCAAATTGTTTAAGATAATTAAGAGTATCAAGCTGAGCCTTGCTTTGAATTGAAAAAAGAAAAGCAAACAGAAATGCGATTTTTAATATATTTTTCATAATTATTTATTTTAAAGGTTGCAGGGATTGACTTGTACATAGGCATACGGTATACCAGGAAATGGATTTATAATAAGCTCAACCTGTATTGGGTGAAACTTTCCATCAGTTCCTTTCTTGCTTATCATAATTCCCATATTATATTTCTTAATGAGATATCCCATCGTGAGATCCATCGCTTCGTTTGCATTTTTGCCTTGTTTTTTAAAATAGTCTAGTAAAAGATCCTCATCAGTTCTTATGTCCACACCTTCTAACCAATCACCGGTTCCTTCATACGTATCCGTCGATACATCTACTGTTGAAATGGGATACGCAGCTACAAAAGCATCAAACTCGGTCTTGTTTTCTAATGTCATTACATATTGTGAGCCGTCTGATCCATTTGCATAATTGTGCTTTAGGGTACTAAATGCGCTGCTAAAGGTATGAAATGCATAAATATCGGTTGACGAAAAATCCATATAACCACCTGTACCGTTATGGTTGTGTGCATAGGCTTCAGGAGCAAATTGTGAACCAGAAATACCGAAAGTAACATTCCCAACCGTGCCGTCTACAATATTTGAGGTTTTCAGATTCCCGGAACTATCCTTACCCCAATAGAATGCTTTTTCAAAAACATCAGACATGATGTTTGCTTTCATAAGATCGTTTTTATTTTTAACATCAGTTTGTTCTATGATCTCTTTTGCTTTTTGCAAATTATTTTTCAACTTTTCACAAGGTGTATGTGCAGGATTAAATTCCAGATTCGGCAAAGTAGGTGTTCCGGGATTACAGCCTTCGTTAGTTCCCAAAGTAGAATTCGAGTCTTGTGGTTGTGAAGGAACTCCGTTTCCTTCACAAGGCTGGGTAGAAGGCGCTGTTCCGCCTCCTCCTTGGTTTCCGCCGCCTTCAGAC
>NZ_JBFRGA010000012.1:0-27106 GCF_052115105.1 Chryseobacterium sp. 2TAF14 | reverse complement strand
CTGCATTTTTACTCGATGGGGAAAAGTGATAATATCAAAAAAATAGCTGGAGAATTGTTTTAAAACTAATTTAAAGTTTTACTGATTCTAATAATTTCGGTRCATCCAAAGGATGCACCGAAATTATTTTATAATATCTCGTGCCTCTCAAACTCTTTATTCCGATCAAACAAATACCTGTAAGTTGCCAGTTTTCTGGTGACGGTTGTATCAAGGTTTTCAGCAATTTTTATCATTTTAGGATTGAAATCACCGATCCATTGTAGCTCAGTAGTTTTGAAATCAGTATATTTTCTTAAATGTTGAGTGCCTTCCCAGATCATATAACCTTCCAAACCCTTTCTTTGCCATTCCGGAACAACTCCAAAAACGAGACCTACCATTTTTTCGTTTTTCTTGAATCTTTTAACCCACAAAAATTTCAATTTTTCAATAATCCCAAATTTTCCGTTCAGGTATTTAAACCACTGGTTTAGATCAGGAATATTCATCCACATGGCAACAGGTTTATCATTTTCATACACAAACCRGGAAATATGCTCATTGATGATGGGTTTCATTGTTTTAAACATCTTCAGGGTTTTTGATTCGTCTAAACATTTCCCTTCACCATGTGAAGCCCAGGCTTTATTATAAATTACGGTAAAGTCTTTCGCAAATTTTTCCAGATTATTCTTTTTCATCGGTCTTGCCGAGATCTCAGGGTTTTTGCTGTGTTTTGCATGCATCACAGTAAAAACTCTAGAAACTTCCGCAAAAATAGGTCTTGAGAAACACAATTGTTCAAAATAAACTTTGAACCCATAATTTTCAAAAAGCTCTTTGTAATAAGGGAAATTATAATTCATTCCATACAAAGGTTCGATATAGCCTTCCGAGAGAACTCCCCAAAATTTATCACGTTCCCCGAAATTGATTGGTCCGTCCATCGCTTCAATTGCTCTTTCCTGAAGCCAGTTTTTACAATGATTAAAAATAAAATTGGCAGTTTTCTGATCATTGATACAATCAAAAAAGCCAATTCCGCCAGTCGGTTGATTCTGTTCGTAAGATTTATTGATAAAAACGGCAATTTTTCCTACAGTTTCAGATTTATTTTTAAATAAAAACCTTACACATTCTCCGTTTTTATAAAATTTATTTTTTTCAGGGTTAAAAATCTCGTTGATGTCTTTGTCTAAAGGTCTGATATAATTTTTGTCATGCTGATAAAGTCTTGCAGGAAAATCTAGAAACTCCTTTTTTTGATGGGTATTTTGTACTTCTTCAACAGTGATCATAACTTTTTAGCAGAATAAAACCGAAAGGTAATATTTTTCAGTATAAATTGAAATACCCGAAAAGATTTTATCCGTATTTTTGTTGAAAATTATTTAAAATGGTTGATTTTACCGATAACGATGATGATATTTTTACAGGAAAAGAGCACACGCCGATCCGTAAAGATGCTTTTGAGAAATCGCCACAGGAGAAAATAGAAAAAATTACCGAACTTTTTGGCGAGATTATGGAAACATTAGGTCTTGATATGACCGATGATTCTTTGAAAGATTCTCCGAAAAGGGTTGCGAAAATGTATGTTAACGAAATTTTCGGAGGTTTACTTCCCGAAAATAAACCCGGAATTTCTACCTTTTCAAATAAATATAAATACCGCCAAATGTTGGTAGAAAAGGATATTACTGTTTATTCTTTTTGCGAGCATCATTTTTTACCAATTATTGGAAGAGCGCATGTTGCTTATATTTCAAATGGTGAAGTAATTGGTCTTTCAAAAATCAACAGGATTGTAGATTATTATGCTAAAAGACCGCAGGTTCAGGAGAGACTGACAATGCAGATCGTGGATGCTCTAAAAGAAGCTTTGGGAACAAAAGATGTCGCTTGTATTATTGATGCTAAACATCTTTGCGTAAACTGCAGGGGAATAAAAGATACGGCAAGTTCTACGATTACGGCAGAGCTGAGTGGGATTTTCAGGACCAATCCTATTACCAGACAGGAATTCCTTCATTATGTAGGAAGTCATGCAAAACTTGATTATTAATTAAGATAAAATATGGATTATCTCATTCTCAAGAATATTGTAAACGAAGAACTTCAGAAGTTTGAAAATATTTCTGAAGAAGATTGGTCGTATAAAATTTCTCCTGAAAAATGGTCGAAAAAAGAAATTTTAGGCCATCTTTGTGATAGTGCTTTATCGAATATCAGGAGATTTGTAATCACTCAATATAAAGAAAATGAGAATATTGTTTATGATCAGAATTTTTGGGTAAAAGCTCAGAATTATCAGAATGTTCCGACTTCAGACATTATTAATCTTTGGAAATTTCTGAATTTTCAGATTGTAAATACGGTTGAAAATATTCCTGATGAAGCTTTGCAGAGAACCTGCGATATGACAAAAACTGAGCCTCAGATTTTTACATTAGAGTATATTATTAACGATTATATTGATCATTTACAACATCATTTAAAAGCTATTTAAGTAATGATAAAATTTAAAAAAGTTTCAAATCAGATTTTCATCACAACCATTATTTGTTGTGACAGAATTTGTTTTATCTAATTTTTGAATCTTAAAATCATTAAATCTTTTAATTAAAAATAAATGCAACTAAAAATATACAATTCGCTTACTGCGGAAAAAGAAATTTTTAAACCAATTTTAGAAGGAAATGTAGGAATGTACGTTTGCGGACCGACCGTTTACAGCAACGTGCATTTGGGAAATGTGCGAACTTTCCTTTCTTTCGATTTTATTTACAGAAGTTTGATGCATCTTGGCTATAAAGTAAGATATGTAAGAAATATCACTGATGCAGGTCATCTTACTGACGACGGAGACGTAAATAACGACCGTTTTGTAAAGCAAACCCGTCTTGAAAAATTAGAACCGATGGAAATTGTGCAGAAATATACTGTAGATTTTCATAAGGTTTTAGATCTGTTTAATTTACTGCCGCCGAATATTGAACCGACTGCAACAGGCCACATCGTAGAGCAGATCGAATTGACTCAGAAGTTAATTGAAAAAGGTTTCGCTTACGAAAGCAATGGTTCTGTTTATTTTGATGTGTTGGAATATAATGCAAGAGGTTTGAATTATGGCGAGCTTTCAAAACGTAATATTGAGGAACTTTTTGCCAACACAAGAGATTTAGACGGTCAGGGTGAAAAGAAAAATCCTCAGGATTTTGCATTATGGAAAAAAGCTTCTCCGGCGCACATTATGCGTTGGAATTCTCCTTGGGGAGAAGGTTTTCCGGGATGGCATCTTGAGTGTACAGCGATGAGTACAAAATATTTAGGTGAAACTTTCGATATCCACGGTGGTGGAATGGATCTTAAATTCCCGCACCACGAATGTGAAATTGCACAAGGAAAAGCCTGCAACGGAGCTTCTCCGGTAAATTACTGGATGCATGCAAACATGTTAACGATGAATTCGCAGCGTATGAGCAAATCAACAGGAAATTATATTTTACCGATGCAGTTGGTTTCCGGTGAGAACGATTTTTTTGAAAAGCCTTTTCATCCTGCAATTGTTCGTTTTTGCTTTTTACAGGCGCACTACAGAAGTGTTTTAGATATTTCTAATGATGCTATGTTGGCAAGTGAAAAAGGTTTCAGCAGACTGATGGAAGCTTTGAAAATTGTTTCAGGCTCCGGACTTCAGGTTTCGGATGCATCATCGTTTGATCTGAAAGCCTGGAAACAAAAATGTTATGATGCATTGACAGACGATTTCAATTCGCCCATTCTAATTTCACATCTTTTTGAAGCGGTTAGTTTTATCTTTAAATTAAAAGATGGAAAAGAAACTATTTCGGCTGAAGATTTAGAAGATTTAAGATCAGCTTTAAATGCTTTCGTTTTTGATGTTTTAGGTTTACAGAATATCGAAGAAAATAATAATGAAAAATTAGACCAGACTTTGCAGGTTTTAATTGAGCTGAGAAATCAAGCAAGAAAATCTAAGAATTTTGACCTTTCAGACCAGATCAGAGATAAACTTTTAGCAGAAGGAATTGAATTAAAAGACGGTAGAGACGGTACAACTTACGTTTTGAACTAAAGAAAATTTTTCAATTTATATCTCTCGCAGATTTTAAAGATTACGCAGATTTTTTACAAATAATTATCTGCCCAATCAGCAAAATCTGCGGGAGTTTTTTTATGCATTTTAGTAAGTTCCAAATTTTAGAAATAATTTTTAAAAGAAATTCAAAAATTGTTTAACTTAGTAAGGCTAAAACAATTACAAATAAAAATTTATATATGAAAAAACATTTATTCCCTATTATCTTATTATTACTTGGAAATACAATCAATGCGCAGCAGGATTTTTTTGCACTGGCTGGGAAAGATTCTCCGAGAATTGAGTTTAATGATTTCCGCGCGATGAATTCAGACGGAACTTCGGGGCAAAGTATTTTTGGTGTTTCTTCTGAAGCAATGGTTACCTCTCAATCCAGGAAAACTGTGATTACTGAAGACAAAAATTCTTACAACCACGCTCAGTCAATGTCTTTGGCGGCTTTAGCTTTTGACTCTTCGGGTAATAATTTGGTGTACATGCCGATGTTTTCTTCTAACATCTATGTTTTAAATCAAAAAACAAAAGAAATTACTTTAATTGAAAATACCGTGGCAAGAGTTACGTCTTGCGATATCAACTCGCATATTACAAGAATGGCGACCGGCTATGACGGAAATATTTATGCCATCAATAATTCAGGAACACAATTTATTCAAATCAGTAAAAAGAATAATCAATACGTTGTAAACGATCTTGGAATTATTCAGGATGATGCATCGAACGGTAAAAATTCTTTTACTGCAATGGAAACCGGTTTTGGCGGTGATATGATTGCCGATGCAGATAACAATTTCTACGTTTTTTCTGCTTCGGGAAATGTTTTTAAAGTTTCAACTAAAGAATTAAAAGCAAAATTTGTAGGTAAAATTAATGGTTTGCCGGAAGCATATTCTGTAAATGGAGCCGCAGTAAATTCTAAAGGAAAAGTGGTAATTGCAAGCGCAAAAGGAGCTGCTTTATATGAAGTAAGTCTTAGTGATCTTGAAGCAAAACAACTTCCCGGTGAGCAAAACCTGCATATTTATGATCTGGCAAGCAAATATTTTGCAAATGACAGAATTGCTGCTGTAAATGCTTTGGCAAATATCGATGTTTACCCAACAAAAGTTGATGATCAAACCATCACGGTAAATTTAAATGATAAGGCAATAAAAGGAAATATAAAGCTTACTGTTTTTGATATTTCGGGGAAAGCGGTAATGTCGACAACTTTGTCAGTAAAAGATGGAAATCTTAATCAGCAAATTCACCTCAGAAACATGGTGACAGGAGCTTATCTGGTAAATATCACAGAAGAATCCGGGAAAAGCTTATTGTCGAAGAAAATTTTAGTAACCAAGTAAATTGACTTTTTTATAATATTTAAAACCTTTTCTCTTTTGCAGGGGAAAGGTTTTTTTAATGAATATTTGATATTGCAACAATGCATTTTACAATTTTTAGCCGTATTTTTAATGAAATTTGCACCAATGAAATTATATTTTAATATCGAATACCACACGAAAAACGGAGAAAAACTTGAATTGGCTATTAATGAAAAAGATTCTGTTGCCCGAAGTTATACGATGTTTCATACCGGAAATGGTTTGTGGAAATGTGAGGTAGATTTTTTTTCTAAATCAATTGCTTACAAATATCAGCTTAAAGATGAAAAAGAGAATATTTTACGTGAAGAGTTTGTTCTGCATTGTCTCAACTTTCCTCACAACTATAAAGAGTTTTTAATTTTTGATGAATGGAACAGCAAAAACTTTCCTGAAAATTATTTAAATAATAAAATTCTCAGAAATAAACTCATTCAATTGGTTCCACTAAAAATTTCGGTTTTAAAAAAGCATACGCATTTATTTAGGCTGGAAGCGCCAATTTATAATCCTGACTGGGAAATTGTCTTAATAGGAAACACTCCTTCTTTAGGAAATTGGAGCTATGAAAATTCACTTCGTTTGTCACAGACCGATTTCGGAATTTGGGAAGCATCTGTCGATATTCCGGAAATTCAGCTTATACAATATAAATACGCAATTTTTGATACCAAAAAAGGAGAAGTAATTGATGTGGAAAATGGCGGGAACCGATCAACAGATCCTAACCCGCAAAAAGATGTACTGCAGATTGTATCAAACCATTATTTCAGGTTTAAATCTTACCAGATGTATCACGATGCCGGTGTTGCCGTTCCTGTTTTTTCTTTGAGAACAGAAGATGGTTTCGGAGCGGGAGAATTTTCAGATTTAAAAAAACTGGCAGATTGGGCAGACAAAGCGTCACTGGGAATTATTCAGATCTTGCCGATTAATGATACAACAGCCAATTATTCATGGACAGATTCTTACCCTTACGCTGCTGTTTCTGTTTACGCTTTACATCCGCAATACATTTCAATTGAGGATCTGGATTATGATTTACCTAAAGAACTAGTTGATGAATATCAGTCAGAAAAATCAGAATTAAACTCATTAGATTTAATTGATTACGATAAGATGATTTCTGCAAAATGGAAGTATCTTAAAGCTGTTTTTAAAGCCGAAAAAGAGAAAATTTATAAAGACAGAAGTTTTAAAAAATTTATTAAAGATAACGAAAAATGGCTTTTGCCGTATGCTGCATTTTGTGTGTTGAGAGATAAATACAAAACGCCAAATTTCAAAGAATGGAAAACTCATAAAAAATATATTGCTGGTAAAATTGCCCCGTTTTTTTCAGCTAAAAATAAAGATTACGATGCTTCGATGCTTCATGCCTGGGTACAGTTTCAGCTTCATAAGCAACTGGAAGATGCTGTAGATTACATTCACAGTTTGGGAATTTCTTTAAAAGGAGATTTGCCGATCGGAATTTATAGGTATTCTGTAGAAGCATGGACGGAGCCTGATCTATTCGGGATGGATTTTCAGGCAGGTGCTCCGCCTGATCAGTTCACCGAAATCGGGCAGAACTGGGAATTTCCGACTTACAATTGGGAAGCGATGAAAGCCGATCATTACAGATGGTGGAAAAACAGGTTTAAAGCATTAGAAAAATATTTTGATGCCATGAGAATCGACCATATTTTAGGGTTTTTCAGAATATGGAAAATGCCAATTTCTGCAACTCAGGGTATTTTGGGATATTTTTATCCTGCCATTCCGGTGGTTTCTGATGAATTTAAAGCAAGACACATTCCCTTTGATTTTGAAAGATATTGCAAGCCTTTCATCAATGATGAGATCTTATGGAAATATTTTGGTGAGGCAACTGTCAAAGCTTTAGAGTTTATCGATAAAAATCCTGACGGAACGTATCAGTTTAAAGAAGAATTTGACACTCAAAGAAAGCTCTCTGATTATTTTAAAAGTAGAAAGGAAAATATTTCCGAAAAACTGATTTCACTTTGTGCCAATGTCTTGTTTTTAACGGAAGAAAAAAATGGCGAAACTGTTTATCATCCGAGATTCAATGTTTTTAAAACAGAGTCTTACCAATATCTTTCAGATTGGGAAAAACAGTCTGTTTATGAGCTTTATCAGGATTATTTCTTTAAAAGGCAAGATTATTTGTGGAAAGAAAAAGCAATGGAAAAACTTCCGGTCATCCTAAATGCAACAGATATGCTGATTTGTGGTGAAGATTTGGGTTTGGTTCCTGATTGTGTGCCCGAAGTGATGGATGAACTTGCGATTATTGCTTTGAAGGTTCAGCGAATGCCTCCCGGAAATCTTCCTTTTTACAATCCTAAAAACGCAGGTTATCTGAATGTGGTTACCGCTTCTTCGCACGACAGCTCTACGCTCCGCCAATGGTGGAAAGAAAATCAGGTTTTAACGCAAACTTATTTTAATCAACAATTAAATCAATACGGAAAAGCTCCTGAAGATTTAAATCCCTATTTAGCAGAAATGATCATGAAACAGCACCTTTACAATGATGCGATGTTAGCGATTTTCCCGRTTCAGGAATTTTTTGCAACGGATGAAAATCTGCTCAATTCGGAGATGGAAAATGAAAGAATTAATAATCCTGCAGTATTTCCGCACTATTGGCGTTACAGAATGCATTTAAACCTTGAAAATTTAACGGAAAATTTAGAATTCAACCAAAAAATTTCAAATTGGATCAATGACAGTGGGAGAGGTTGATTAAAATTATTATACTGAAAATCAATCGTTTAAAAATATTTTAAAAAGAAGTTTTATCTGAGGATTTAACTTCTTTTTTGTATCTACATCAAAAAGACAAGAATGAAAGTTCTGATATTAACCAATTAATGATTATCAAAATGAAAAAAATATTTATAGGATTTGCACTTGGATTAGCGACGTTGACGTTTGCTCAGCAATATCCAAATAACGGTTGGGATAATGACGGATATTACGGAAATAATGACGGCTATTACAGTGATGAGGACGACAGAAATTATTTTCCGGATGACTATTATTACAATTATCCGCAAGATTATTATCCGCAAGACTATTATCAGAGTTATTACAATGATTACAGGCAGAGTATTATCAATATCAACTGGAATGGTTTTTTTATCCAGCACAGATTAAACCGTTGGCAAATTGATCAGATTTTGTATCTGAATAATTTATATTCAAGTTTTGCAGCGTGGAATAATTTCTACCGTTACAATCCGGACAGATGGTATTACGACAGGTTTTATGCAATGGAAAGAATTTTAGGACCAAGAGTTTTTGTTATATTTAAAAACAATTATTACCACGGTTCAAGCCCGATTGTTTATTTCCAGAATTACAGAAGAACGCATTATGTTCCGAGATTCAGGGTGACACCTCGATACAGAAATGTAAATATCAATATTTATAAAGTTGACAGAAATAGTTTCCGAAGAAATGACAATCCAACATTGAATATTGTAAGATCCAGAGATGTGGGCGGCGTACGAAAAGGAAATTCATCAGGAGGTTTTAGAAAATCAGATTCTGATAACGGAGTAAGAAACAACAACGGAAACAACGGGATTAGAAGCAATAACGGAAATGGCGGAGTGAGAAGCAATAATGGAGGATTCAGAAATGATAGCAGACGAAATGAAGGGGTGGAAAGACAAAGAGAAGCTGCTCCAAGACCTGAAACCCGTTCTCCAAGAAATAATGGAAACGGAGGATTCAGAAGCCAGCCAAGGAATGAGAATTCCAGCCCGAGACAACAGCATAGTTCTCCGAGACAGCAGAATAATTCTAATGAAGGAAGAAACTCTGGCTTTAGAGGAAACTTAGTCAGAAATTAATTTTCATATATTATATTTGAGTGGTGTTGAGAGTGGGTTTTATTACCTACTCTCTTTTTTATTTTGATATTTGTTAAATTATTAATAATAAAATTTAACATTATTTATGAATTTGGTTTTTAACTTATTGAAAATTTATGTATCAAAAAGATATAACAAAACAATTAATTAATTTAAGCACATGAAAAAATTAGTACTAGCCGCAGCCTTTATCGTAACAGGAAGTTTTGCAATGGCACAACAGGTAAATCCTCGTGATAAAAAAATGAACAGAGAGGAAATGCATAAAAAAATGGAGATGAAACAGCAGGCAAGAATGAATGATATGCAAAAAGAATTAAACCTGAATGAATCTCAGGTCGCAAAAATAAAAAGCCTGCATGAAAAACGTAAAGCCGAAATGAAAGCTGAGTTTGAAAAAAATAAAGTCGAAAGACAGGCTAAAATGGAAAAGATGAAAGCTAAAAGACAGCAAATGGATAATGAAATGAAAACCATTCTGTCTCCGGAGCAATATGATAAATGGCAGGCTTCAAGAAAAGCTAAAATGGAAGAAAGAAAATCTGCAATGAAAGAAAGAAAAATGAAAGGTGACAGAAAAATGATGGCAAAACCTCAGTCTGGAACTTCAATCTAAGCTGATATAGAAGTTCGTAATTTTGATTTTTAATGTTGGAAGGGTAGAAGCAATTCTGCCCTTTTTATATTCAATCTAAATCTAAATTTTGTGAAAACTTTCCAATTCGTCTTATAATCCGTAATTTTGAATATAAATTTTTTATTATGGTAAGTGAAAAAATTGCACAGCTAATAAACGAACAAATCGCTCACGAGCAATATGCGGCTCAATATTATTTATCAATGTCTGCTTGGTTTTCAGCAAAAGATCTTGACGGTATTGCCAATTACTTCAGAGTACAAAGCAAAGAAGAACTGATGCATGCCGATAAAATGTTTGACTATTTAAATGACGTTGGAGGTGAAATTATCTTAGGTGAAATCCCAAAACCCCCACACGAGTTTGAAAGTGCAACCGATATTTTTGAAAAAGCACTGGAGCACGAAAAGAAAGTAACAAGAAGTATTTTCAATATCGTGAAAAATGCAAACGACGAAGGAGATTTTGCAACGACTTCTTTTTTACAGTGGTTCATCAATGAGCAGGTAGAAGAGGAAGCGAGTGCTTCTCAATATGTAACGAAAATTAAAATGGTTTGCGATAACCCTTCTGCTTTATATCTTTTTGATCAGGAATTGGCGAAAAGAGTTTTTGTAGCAGATCCTACAGCTTAAAAAAAATTTTTTAAAATTGTGAGTTTCGGCGGCGCCAAAGGTGCCGCCGAAACTTTTTATAGATATTTTAGCACGACAAATATTAAGCGAAATGATTAGAGAAAAAGAAATCCGAAGGTTTACAATATATAAAAAGTTTCACTTTATTTATTTCGTTAAATAATTTTAAATATCAACCTTTTAAATTTTTTAAGCGAAAAATCAAAGATTTATTTACCAAAATACTTAAAGCGAAGCTCAACTTAATCAATCTTTAAAACTTAATAATTCTTAATGGTTAAAAAGTTTTGAATAGTTAAGATTTAAACTTCAATATTTTGCCGTTTTGAGATTGAAAGTAAAATAAAACTCTACAGATAAATCAGCTGCGTTTTAATCACCTTCATTCCCAGATTTTCTAAAACAGATTTATAGGTTTCGATTTGTTTTTCATTTTTTTCGGTTTCCATTCCTGTTTTAAAATCTACGATAATGTAGCCGTCATCACCTTTCAAAATACGGTCGGGTCGGTAAATTCTACTCATTCCTCTTTCAGAAATCATAATATCTTTCTCGTTAATTACCTTCCATTTTTCGTCAAAAAATTCTGAGTATTGATGGATGATATTTCTGAGATCGTCTTTAATATTTTCTTTTTCATCCAACGTGATTTGACCTTCCAGAACATAGCTTTCCAATACTTTATCAATGTCTTTTTCGGTGTTGATTTTTGAAAGCAGTTCATGCACAAAAAGTCCGATTCTTACTTTCTCATTTCTTACCTGATAATTTTTTGAAGGCGTTGCAATCTTTATCGAACTGGTATTTTCATGCTCGTTTCTCAGGGTTTGAATATTTTCGGTTTTAAACTCAGATTTTTTATGAGAGATTTGCTTTTTCAGCATTTCAGGATGAGTTTCATACAAATCAAATTCATCGAGATCCTGAAGATTTTTAGACTGAATAAACTCTAAAATTTCTAAATTATTGGAAGTCTTATTTTGTTTCTGAAGATAAAAAAACAACTGTTCTACAGGTCGCGTTGTGGCAACATATTGCAGACACAATCTGTCGACAAGATTTTTGTAAGAATTTTCCTGGTTAAATTTCTCAATGCCTTCGTCATACACTTCAAGATTTTTATTGAATTGATTAATGTTGACAGATTTTAAGGCAGATTTTTCATCCGTCTCAAACCAGTTGCTGAATTCGGAATCGCGGTTTTTATTCATCATCGGAATGAAAACGACCGGAAATTCCAATCCTTTTGCTTTGTGAATCGTCATGATCTGAATGGCGTCAATATTTTCAGAAGCTTGAATCGTGTAAGTGGAAGCTTCTTCGTCCCAATATTTCAAAAATTCTTTGGTACTTGCTCCTGCGTTTTGGGTAAAATTGAAAAGCATTTCCAAAAAATTGAGCAGAAAATCGGTTTCTTTATGCTCAATCGAAAATTCGTTGATGTAATATTCAATAAAATTATAAAGATTAAATTTCGGGAAATGATCCTGCTTTAGTTTTAAATGATACTTTTCTTCAATAAATTGAATGATGGTTTCATGCTGCTCCAAAGCAAGAATTTCTTTCATTTCTAAAGTGAAATCCGGCATGTTGATTCTTCCGAGCCTGTTGAGATAAAACATCATCATGATAAGATGAGGTTTGTTTTTCGGATTGGTTCCCCATTTCAGAAACTCAACAACCGCTCTCAAAGTATTTGATAATTCTAAAGTTAAACCCTTATCTGAGATCGTTTTAATATTGGTTTCTTCGCCATTGTAACTGACTTTCAGGTTACCAAGTTTTTGTGAATAAGAAAAAATATCAAAATTTCCACGGCACAAAATTGTAATATCTGAAAACCTGAATCCRTTATTCAGACATTCCTGAATATCTTTCTGCATTTTATCGGAAACATCATTGTAGAAATCTTCATTGGTCAAATTTTCAATGAGATTTACTTTTACTCTTCCGTCAATAATTGATTTTGGATTTTGCTCACCATCCACTCCAAAAATATGCTGATGCTCTTCTTCAAGGTTTAAAGAATGAAAATGATACAGTTCATTATTAAACTGAACGATATTTTTAGCACTTCTCCAATTATCTTTCAGAACTAATAATTCAGCTTTCTTAGGCGTAAATTCTTTTTTGTTGATAATATCAAGCATCAGTTTACTTTCGCCGCCACGAAAACGGTAAATACTCTGTTTCGGATCGCCAACCAAAGTAAAAGAAGTATTTTCTGTCGAAATACTGTGATCTCTCAACGGAACAAAATTTTGCCACTGAAGTTCTGAAGTATCCTGAAATTCGTCAAAAAAATAATGCTGAAATTGTGAACCTACTTTTTCATAAATAAAAGCTGAAGGCTCATTTTTAAGATTTTCATTAATCAGAATATTAAATTTTGAAAGCAGAACTAAATCATTTTCTTCCTCAATTTTTCTCAATTCATCCTGAATATCTTTGTTCACTTTTAAAGGTAGCAAAGCGGAAAGTATTTTTTCTTTTTTCTGAGTTTCAATAAAAAGAAGAATGAGTTTCATTCGGTTTTCAAGAAGCTGCTCCAGAATTTCTGAAATTTCAGTGTCTTTATGTTTCGATTTTGTTGCAGTTCCTTTTAAATAATTATTTTGAGCAGATTCTTCATTTGTTGGAAAAGGAAATTTATCTCTTTCTTTTTTATAAAATCTTTGAACTTCTATAAAAAATAAGCCTAAACCGTTCTTTTTTCCACCCGAGAAATCTTCAATCTCAATATTTCTTGATTTAAATAATTCAATGGAAGCTAAAGCTAATTCTAATGACTGCTTTTTGTTGAGCGTAATATCTTTTCGTAAAGTATTTTTGATGTTTTCATAATTTGCATCGTCAAATTCTTTATTATTTTTGAGATGCTCATAGTGAATATCTTTTACAAATTCTTTCGCAGAATCGTAAAGATTTTTGTTGAGATTAATTCTCTCGTTATTTTCCAGGCTGTAATCCACATAATCCATAAACGAGTTAGAGATATTCTCATTTTCCCCGATCTGATCAAGCATTTTATCAACGGCTTCAATCAGAAACGGTTCTGCATCAATTTCGAGATTAAAATTTTTCGCCAGACCCAATTCATAAGAAAAACTTCGTACCAACCGAGAATTGAAACGGTCAATCGTTCCGATATTCAACGTAGAATAATTGTGAAGAATATAATCCAGAAGTTTTTTTGAACGGTGATGAAGTTCATCAATCGTTATTTTCAGACCTTCAGCCTCAAAAATTTTCTGAATGTTTTTTAAATCATTATTTTCAGTATAATTATTTTCGGTAAATTTATTGAGCCACGAAAGAATTCTTTCTTTCATTTCGTTGGCGGCTTTGTTTGTAAACGTCAATGCCAAAATATTTCTGATCGATTGATGCTGATTCGGGTATCTCAGGCAAATCATCAGAAGTCGCTGTACAAGAGCATAAGTTTTTCCGGAACCTGCTGAAGCGTTGATTACTGTATAAGAATTAGACATTTTTGGCAAAAGATTTTATGCAATTTAGATAAAATTTAATTGAAAATTTAACAAATTTAAGCTGATATTTTAACAGTTTTGAACTTTAAATTCAAAAAAAATATTAAAAGCCGTTAACTCTGGTTAAACTTGCTGCAATAATGAAAAATAACTTTAGTTTTGTTTAATAAAACAATAGTCTGTGAAATTTAAACTACTCTTTATTTTATCATTTATTTCTTTCATTCAAATGAATGCCCAAAATTATATTTTTGGAAAGATTTCATCTGAAGAGCTGTCTGAAGTTCCCAATGTGACGGTTATCAATATACGTACTGATGAGCAGGTGCTTACCAACAGAGACGGTCACTTTATGATTTCCGGAAGGCAAGGCGATATTCTCAGGTTTTTTAAAAACGGTTTTGAAAGAAAAGATCTGAAAGTTTCTAAAGAAAATGTAGAATCACCAATGAATGTACAGTTGCTGAGAGCTGCAGAACTGATTGCCGAAGTTGAAATAAAGAAAGGTCTCAGCGGTGATCTTAAAATAGATTCTAAAACGCTAAACCAACCGGTAAAAGTTCAGAAACTGAAAGCTGAGATTAATAATTATCTTAAACAAAAATCTGATCCAAGAATTTTAGCGGCAAGACCCGGTGAATTTGTACAGCCAAAAGGGCAGGGTTTTTCGATTGGAAAAGTGAAAAACAAATGGGATGATCTGGATCTGGCAAATTATCTTGCTTATGCTTTAGGAGATCAATATTTTACAGACTTAAAAATAGAAAAACCTTTTATCAACCATTTTATCAACTACGTTCTTGCAGGCGGATTTGAAAGGCAGAAAATCTTGAAATACGGCTTTGTAAGCGATGCCGATCTGATGAGATTTCAAAGGGCGGTTTTGATGCAGATTTCTTCCTACCGAGCTCCTCAAACTCAAAAATAAGCACAAACGATGAGAAAAAATTTTACTGTATTTTTCTTTTTTCTTACCATATATTCTTTTGGTCAGCAGAAAATATCAGGAAAAACTTTGAGCGAGAATGATATGATTGTTACTTCGGTTTTGATTGTGAATATTTCCAATGATCAAAAAGTTTACAGCAATTCTCAGGGCGAATTTTCTATTGAAGGTTCAGAAAAAGATGAGATCAGATTTATAAAAAAAGGTTACGAAAGAGCATCAAAAAAAGTTATTGATCCAAAATCTCCAATGAATGTGGTTTTGGTAAGAATCCCTGAAGAAATTGAAGAGGTAGAAATAATTTCCACAACCGGTGATCTCACTAAAGATTCAAAAAAGTTGACTAAAATCGATAAAAAGGAACAGCTTCAGAAAGCAATTGGTCTTCCGAAATCTCCTGAGAAACCTCGTGAAACTCCGGCTGAAGTAAAGCAGGTTTTGTTAGCAGCAGCTTTCGGTAACCTTAATATTCAGAGTATTTATGATTTGGTAAGCGGAAAATCAAGAAGGCAGAAAAGATGGTATAAATATGAAGATATACAGCTTGATATTGCCTGGATCAGAAAGAGAATTGATGATGAATATTTTGTAAAAGAAGACATTCCTGCCGAAAGAATTTCGGAGTTTTTAGAATTCAGCTTTATCGTAAAGCCTGAAATAAGAACATATGTGAAAGCCCAAAATATCAACAGGGTAATGTTTGGTTTAGATAATGTACTTCCTGTGTATGTTGACCGGCTTAAGAAAAATAATAATACTGCTGAGGAAAAATGAGAATGTTTGTGCAAAGTTTTTTATGCTCAAAATGATTCTTTTTTACTCCCACAGATTTCACGGATTTTCACAGATTTTATTTGATAAAAAATTCACATAATCATCTGTGAAAATCTGCGAAATCTGTGGGAAAGAATCCAAAGTAAAAACTTTATATTTTAATGATAAACAATATCATAAATTTCATCCTTCACTTCCTTTAAATTTTCCGGTAGATAATTGGCAAGAAGCCAGAGCTGAAGGCTTTTTTTACCTTCACCATAACTTGGCTGCACATACATTTCGTCAATCAGATTAAAGCCGTTTCTCTGGTAAAACGAAAAACGTCGTTTAGCATCTTCGTTCAATTGTTCAGGCTCTATTTCCAAAATAATTCTGGGGTGATTTTTAAACAAATAATCTGTAATATAAGAACCTAACTTTTGATTTCTGAATTCCGGGAAAACTTCGAAATGTTCCACAAAAGTATAGTTACTCAGTTCCCAAACGATAAGATAACCAATGTTTTCGGATTGATTTAAAACAGAAATTACTTTCACATTCGGATGCTCAAATAATTGTACAAATTTGTACCAATCACGTCTCTCATCTTCAGGAAAAGACGTTGTATAAGCATTGAAAATCTGTTGCACACGATAATCATCGGGCGAAGTAACCTGCAAAAATTCCATAATTAAAGGTCGAAAACACTTGGTCTTCTGGTGACAAAAATATCTTTAATCCAAAGAGTAAAAGCCAGACCAAGATAGATTAAAAAGAAAAAACCTGCCGTTGCAAACGTAGAATAAATAAAGAAAACTCTCAGTTTAGAAACCGGAATTCCCAGTTTAGCACCCATTCTTGTGAGAACTCCGAACCATTCGCGTTCCATTTTATGGCGTAGATTATCAAACATTTTTTAAGATTCTTTTAAAATTTTAAATCCGATACCGCAATTTAAGCAATTTTTTGTTTCGCAATAGTTTTTAAAATGATAAATAAGACTTTGACTTTCTAAAGAATTTTTGATCTTTACATCTAATTTTTTCCATTCTGTAATTACCGAGTTTTTTTCAGGCTGAATTTCGCTGTAGAATTTGAGGATCTCATCGTTGATATTTTCATTCTGGTATTTGTGATAAGTATATTTTACGGGAAGAACGGCATTTAAAATAATCAATTCAATGAAATCTTTTGTTACAATTTTTGGCTGGTTTATAGAAGATGTTTTTCCGAAATTGAAATGGTTATTCCAATATTCTGAAGCATTGATGTCTTTGAAAATTTCAATTAACTTCGTTGTGCTTTCTGCAGAAATAATTTTTGAAAATAAATTTTGATGTTGAAAATAAAGTTCGGCAAGTTGTGATAAACGGATTGTAGGGAAATTTGGCGGTCGTAACCGAAGAAATTTGGGATGAATTTTAATCTCTGAAATATTGTATTTAGCTTTAATAAAATCAAATTCTCTTTTCCATATTTTCATCTGCGAATCTTGTGGATTTTCGAGCCAACCAGAAATTCCGAAAAATAAGGCTTCAAGCTGCAGTTTATTTTGCCGGATCTTATTAATGATGCTAAAATCAATACTTTCCGCAATTTGCTTAAATATTGAAGCATTTACTTTTAAACCGAAAGAATATGCGAGGTAATGAAACATCACAGCTTCATAATTATTTTTGTGGCGGTGCAGATCTGCTTCTATTTCTAAAGATTTTTCTTCTAATTTTTTAAGCAGATTTTCTTCATGAAAGTTAACCGGGATTTTTGCAGCGCTGAAAACCTTTTCACATGGAATAAACTGATTTTCCTTCAACAGATTCTCATACTTTTGGAAAATATTTTTATCGATGTGATCTTTTAATTCCAATGTCGGAATATTCAGGTTTTTTAACTCTGCAATATCAATATCGTTCTGAAAAACGACATGCAAGATGATGTTCTGATAATTCGGATCTTTTGCATGCTGATGAAAAATCCAGTCAGAAGATTTTACATGAAGCTCTATATTTCCTGCAAGAATAAGGCTTTTGGTTTTAATTTTTGCCATCAGAAAATCCGGGCCAGAATCAGTATTCCATTTCCCGAAATCTAATATTTCGATAGCATTCCCGTCGGTATCTCTGAAGTTGAAGTGAGTGAAAATTTTAAAATTCCAAAGGTATTGAAGTAATTTTTCGTTCATCAGTTGTGGTTTTGTGTTACAACTAATGTAGTGATTTTTTTTAGATTAATTTTTTTTATGGATTTTTGTGTCGCTCCTCCGGAGCTCACTACTTTGCAAGACAGGTTGTTACAAAGRTAGCGCTCCTCCGGAGCGCCGCAATTCGCAGACTGACTAATGTTTTCTACAAAAGGTTCAGCTCCGAAGGAGCTGAACTGAAATAACTCAATAATTTTTTTAATCCCAAACGATGTATTTAATTTAGATATTTTCAAAAAAATAAACAAAAAAAGTCAGAGAAATTACCCTGACTTTTAGTTTTATTTAGAAACCTATTTTAGGCTTTTGCCGGCTCTTTTTTAAAATTCGCAATTGTAGTTTTATACATTTCCTCATAAATAGGAAGGATGTTTTTCAGATCAAATCTTACGGCTTGTTCTTTAGCATTAATCTTCATTTGTGCTAAAAGTTCGTCGTTGCTAAGAAGTTTGATGCAATAATTACTCATTGCTTCCACGTTACCGATTTCTGCTAAAAATCCGGTTTCCCCTTGAATGTTTACTTCAGGAATTCCGCCTGCGTTTGAGCTGATTACCGGAGTGTAGGCTGCCATTGCTTCTAAAGCTGCCAAACCGAAGCTTTCCTGTTCGGAAGGAAGCAAAAATACGTCTGAAAGCTGTAGAATTCTATACAGATCATTTACTTTTCCTAGTAATCGGATTTTTGAAATGAGGTCTGGATTTTCTTCTAAAAACTGATTTACCTTTTCCATGTCGGGACCTTCGCCGATGATGATCAGCTTAGATTTTACTTTCTTTTCTACGTTTTTAAAGATTTGTAAAACTTCATCTACACGTTTTACAGGACGCAGATTGGAAACGTGGATTAATATTTTTTCGTCAGGATTGGCAAACTGTGTTCTTTGGCACTCGTTGCAGTCGTCAAATTCAGAATTATCAATAAAATTGGTAATCACCTGAATCTCTTTTTTGATATTGAAAAACTGCAATGTATCTTTTTTCAGGCTTTCGGAAACTGAAGTAATGGCATCCGATTTATTGATTGAAAATTCTACCGCATGTTTATAGCTAGGATGTTGACCCACCAAAGTAATATCTGTACCGTGAAGTGTAGTCACCAAAGGAATATCGTTGTTGTCTTCCTTTAACATTTGCTTTGCCGTAAAAGCTGCATATGCATAAGGAATGGCATAATGAGCGTGAAGCAAATCTAATTTATATAAATTCACAACACGGTAAATCATCGAGCTCAACGCAATATCATAAGGTTGATATTGAAAAAGAGGGTAAGTCTGAACATTTACCTTATGAAAGAAAATATTGGGATTGGTAATATCTAATCTTGCAGGAAGAGCAGAACTGATAAAATGTACTTCGTAGCCTTTATTTGCCAAAGACATCCCGAGTTCTGTTGCCACGATTCCGCTTCCGCCGTATGTTGGGTAGCAAAGTATGCCTATTTTCATCTCTTATTTTTATTTAAAGAAGTTAAAGCTTCTTGTTTGTTAAATTTTATTTTTTATCAATAGAAACTGCCATTATAAGATGGAAAGTGTCTAATAAAATTATTTTAATTGCTGTAAGCAATTTTCCTCATAATATTTAATAAGCACATCTACTTTATGATCTGTAATTTGTAGTTTTCCACTTTCAAAATCACTGACTAACTGAGGGCATTTATCTTTGAAGAAGTTTTTTACGTGTCTTTTAACTAAACTTTTTTTATTAGGCGTCCAGGTACTGTTGATAAAATAGACCATTACAGGTTTTTCATTTTTGTATTGGAAAAAATAATTGGTCAGCATAGAAGGTGTAACTGTAATATAATAGATATTATTTCTAATACCTCCATCAAAACTATCAGAAACATATGTTGAAATGACACCATCGGATATTTTTCTCATCCAAATGTATTCAGTTTTTGGTTTATCTGAAAATACATAATAAATAAATTCTTTCAATTCTAGTGTTATGGTTTCGTTAGTTTTGGTATCAAGATATTCTATTTTGTCAAGTAATTGAACCTTTATTTTTTCTTTTTTCTTAGAGCCATTTTCTTTAAATAGAAGTTTAGATTCGCCATTTAGTGCAGCATCAGCTTTACCACTTCTTACAGTACCGTCAAGAAAATGTAATTTTGCTATAAAAATTTGAGCTTCTAAATTATAAGCAAATAATAAAAAGAGAATTGTAATAATTTTAAAATTAATCTTCATTCGTATTATTTTTTTATTTTGAAGTGGTGAATTCTGTTGATGTTGAA
The DNA here is from genome assembly GCF_052115105.1 of Chryseobacterium sp. 2TAF14. Taxonomy (NCBI): domain Bacteria; kingdom Pseudomonadati; phylum Bacteroidota; class Flavobacteriia; order Flavobacteriales; family Weeksellaceae; genus Chryseobacterium; species Chryseobacterium sp. 2TAF14. The sequence continues at coordinate 6,838 of NZ_JBFRGA010000012.1, read as the reverse complement.
AACTTAAATGGATCTAAGGTAATCCCCATTCCCGGTTTTAATTTTTCGTTGACCAAAACTGGGAGTTTCCCCGAGATTTTGGTTTTTCCACGGAACGCATCTGCAGTTGCCGTCATTGAATCATCGTTGTTTTCGTAAGATACCAAAACGGTGGAAACTTTAGAAATATCAATGTCTTTCAATGCATATGCGCTTCCGAAAATATTTAGAATGATATTTTGATTTTTAGTTAAATCAGATAAAACCTTTTTAGATTCTGCGGAAATTTTATAAGGTTTGTAAGCGGTGGAATTATCTTTATGAAAACCTACAATTACCGTTGAGTTTGCCGGAATGGTATTGATTTCTGAAGCCTTTTTGATGATTAATTTAGCATCTAATTTTAACCTGTTTTCAAAAGTCTGATAAGGAGCTTCTTCCAAAGGAACGTAATAATATGTCGTATTAAAATTTAACGGAAGCAATTTCTTCTTGTCTTTTAATAACGTCAAAGCATTAGAGTAAAGATTTTGAACCAGTTTTGTATGCGAATCATTATTGAGGTCATAATTTACATTTTCAGGATTTTTGGGAGTGTATTCGTTTAAACCCAAAAAATATTTGGTTAATAAAATCTTTTTTACGCTTTCTTCCACTCTCGATTGAGAAATTTCTCCTTTGTCGATAGCTTTCTGGATGAGTTTTTTCCCTTCTGAAACACCTTGTGAAAAAAGCATGATGTCATTTCCTGCTTTAAATGCTAAAGCATCGAGTTCGCCCGGTTTGTATTTATTGGCTACAGCGCCCATGTTTAAAGCATCGGTAATAATTAAACCTTTATAATCAAGCTTTTCTTTTAATAATCCTGTGATAATATTTTTTGAAATCGAAGCAGGAATTCCTTTTCCCGATTCCAGGCTTGGAACGTATAGATGGGCAACCATTACACCGCCAATTCCTTTATTCATTAAGGCTTTGAAAGGCGCCAATTCTATTTTGTTTAATCTTTCCAGATTGTGAGAAACTACGGGAAGATCAAGGTGAGAATCAGTGTTGGTGTCGCCGTGTCCCGGAAAATGTTTGATGGCAGCAAGAATATTGTGGTCTTGCAAACCATTTGCATAAAACAATGCAGATTGGGTAACATTTGAAACTTCAGAACCAAAGCTTCTGTTCCCGATAATCGGGTTATTGGGATTTGTATTTACATCGACAACAGGTGCAAAATCCCAGTTGATGCCCATTCTTTTGCAGTCTTCGGCAATTTTTGCTGCCATTTGATAAATCAGATTTTTATCCTGAATCGCTCCCAAAGTCATTGCCCACGGAAATTTGTGAGCAGTGTTGATTCTTTGGTAAAGTCCCCATTCAGCATCCATTCCGATCATTAATGGTACTTTAGATTTTTGCTGAAATTCATTTACCAGATTAATTTCTCTTGCGGCATCATCCTGCATTAAGATCAATCCGCCGATTTTATCGTTTACAACAATGTTTCTTATTTGATTGATGTGGTTTTCGTCTTTATTGGTGTAAAGCGCAACAATGAAAAGCTGACCCAGTTTTTCATCCTGTGAAAGACTGTTGTAGGTTTGGTTTACCCATTCTTTTGCTTTTTTGAGATCCTGTTTTGAAATATCTTTTGGCTGATATTGCGCCGAAAGATTTAAACTGAATAAAATGGTAACTAAGAGAAAATTAAAAACTAATTTCTTCATGATTTTTGAATATGAACAAAAATACGATTAAAAAAATGATGAATACCAAAGTTTTTGTGATTTTTGGTATATGTTTTGATTCCGCCTTTAGTAATATTAAACTTATTTAAAATGAAAAAAATTATTCCATTTATAATGCTTGCATTTGTCAGTGTATTTACTGTGAGCTGTGATAACGATGATGATGTACAATATGTAGATAATGACACCATTGCAGGAGTTATTGAGATTACAAGAAATTTCCAATATAATAGCTCAACCGATCAATATTTTATCAACCAGTCGATCAGTATGTTGGATTCTGATATGGCTTTGGTTTACAGATTAAAAGATACATCCGGAACCAATGATGTTTGGGAACAAATACCTAAAACAGTATATTTTAGCAACGGAAATGAAATTGATTATGATTTTGATTTCACTAAAAATGATGTTCAAATTTACATCGGAGCAAATTATGATATTGCAACAACTCCGCAATTTTTAAATAATCAAACATTCAGAATTGTTTTAGTTCCTGCAGATTTTTTAAATAAAAATGCTACTCCTCCTGTTGATTACAGTGATTACAATGCGGTTATCAAGTATTTTAAAATTAACGATTCAAAAGTTATTAAATACTAATTAAGAAAATCTTTTCAAATTTTTATAATAAAAAAGCGCCGGAAATTTATTTTCGGCGCTTTTGATTTATTTGTTTAAAATTATTTCTGATCATCTAAAAAATGACCGAAGAAATCTTTTTTTGTCTGTAAATATCCTTTGCTGTTTTCATTTGCGGGAATTTGCAACGGAATTCTTGAGTTGAGATGAATGTTGCTGTCCTTTACAAATTTTACTTTTTCAGGGTTGTTTGTTAAAAGGTTGATATTTTCTACTTTAAGCTGGGTCAGGATTTCGATGGCAATGCCAAAATTTCTGTCATCTGCAGGTAAGCCAAGCTCAAGATTTGCCTGTACCGTATCAAAACCTTTTTCCTGGAGAGAATATGCTTTTAGCTTATTGATGATTCCTATATTTCTGCCTTCCTGGCGAAGATAAATAATGATTCCGCCGTTTTCGTGCATATATTTCATTGCTGCATCAAGCTGCTGTCCGCATTCACATTTTTTTGAATGGAAAACTTCTCCGGTAATGCATTCAGAATGAAAACGTACATTCACAGGCTGAGAAAAATCTGTGTTTTCTGCGATTACTGCCATGTGCGGCATCCAGTCATTTTCATCTTCCGAGAAAGCGATCATTCGGAAATTACCGTGTTCTGTAGGAACATTAGCTTCCGCCTGAATTTTAATCATTGAATTGTTTTGTTTATTTTTTTCCGTTTACAGAATCTTCTATTACGGTAACGTTAGTTTTTAGTCTTACCAAATATCTGTTGAGCACTTCATCTTCATCTTTCTTCAGATACTTTCTTAGCTTTTGAATGTTTTTATAAGATTTTTCCAGATTTCTGATGGTTTTATTTTTACCTGAAGAATTACCAGATGATATTGCATAAAGATAATTCTGAAGAGTATATTTCAAGCTGCTTACTTCTTCGTTTACGGCAGTATTTGTAAATTTAGGAAAGGTAGATATCAGATTGGTGATCTCCGAAGCATTTACATTTTCGGTAATATTGACACTTATACTTTTTGAATTTTCAGAATCAGCAGATTTAGAATCACTTGAAAATGTGTTTGATAAAGGCGATAAATTCAGCTTTTCAGAGGCACAGGAAGAAGTGATTAATAACAGTAATCCTAGAAAAAGTAGTCGTCTCATTTTTGCTCCTTTTGGTAAAGGATTGGGTTAAGACTTTCATCGTTGTACATTTTCATTTGTTTGTACACTTTCATCTTAACATCACCGTTTTCAATATCTGTAAGCAATTGAATAATTGAAGTTGACAAATCTTCTTTCTGGGTAAGCAACACATCTAATTTTGCCTGGCAATTCAAACGATGCTCCTCCGAAGCAGATTCTCTGTTAGCTTCTAACGACATATGATAAACCTTCAGTGCCAAAATAGATAATCTGTCAACAGCCCAAGCTGGAGTTTCTGTATTTATTTTTGCATCAGGTTTGGGAGTAATATTTTTATATTTATCTAAAAACCAACTGTCTATAAACTCCACCAAATCAGTCCTTTTTTGATTTGAAGCATCTATTGTTCTCTTTAGCTGAAGAGCATTTACAGGGTCTATGTTTTCATCTCTAATAATATCTTCCAAATGCCATTGAACGGTATCAATCCAGTTTTTAGCATACAAAATCCGTTCCAAAGTATCTACTTCAAAAKGGTTTTTCACAGGTGTTTCAACGCTGTCTAATATATGATAATCTTCAATTGATTGGTTGAAGATCTTCCAGGCAGTATCGGTGAAATTCATTTAAAATTGAAGAATTATAAGTTGCTGTTTGTATTGTTGTTTGAAGAAGTGTTTTCGGTTGTCTTTGCTTCAGGTTTGTCTTCTTCTTTGATAGCATCTTTAAATTCTTTAATTCCAGAACCCATTCCTCTCATCAATTCAGGGATTTTTTTACCTCCGAAAAGTAATAAAAGAATAATGGCAACGATAAGGATGTGCTGCCAAGATAAGGCAAGTATTGTTAATGTATACATTTCTAAAATTTTTGCAAAGTTAATCTTTTTTTAATATGAAACCCAACCTAAAGGGTCAACTGCATTATTTCCGTTCCAGATCTGGAAATCAAGGGTATAAGTACCGTCAAAATCCTGAGCTACAGCTCCAACTACCGTTCCTGCAGATACCTGCTGATTTTTAGAAACCGTTGTACTGCTAAGATTTGAATAGATCGTAAAATAATCGCCATGTTTTACCATTACCGTTCTTGTACCGTCTGCTGAAGGAATTACCTGAGAAACAACTCCTGGGAAAACTGCTCTTGCAGACGTTCCTTTTGCTACAGATATCTTGATCCCGTTATTTTCTTCCCAAATAGATTTAAACACAGGATGTTGCTGTCTTCCGAATCTGTGAGTGATCGTTCCTTGCGCAGGCATAGAAATTCTACCTCTGTTTGATGCAAAATTACTTCCTGCAGCTGGAGCAGATACTCCATAATTGGTCATTGCTTTCGTTTCTGCTGCTTTTTTATCGCTTTCTTTTTTCTTTTCCAAAGCTTCTTCTGCAGCTTTTGCAGCGTTTAGTTTTGCAGTGGCTTCTTTAGCTCGCAATGCAGCTTCTTCAGATGCCTTTTTAGCGGCAATTTTTCGGGCTTCGTCTTTTGCACTTGCTTCGCTTCTTGCTGCCTCTTCATTTCTTTTTCTTTCCTCTTCTTCTCTTTTTGCAACCAGTTCTGCTGCTTTTTTGGCTTCTGCTTCAGCCAGTTTTCTTTCTCTTTCCAAAGCTTCTGCACGTGCTTTTGCTTCAGCTTCTATTTTTGCTTTCTCTCGGTCTGCTGCTATTTTTGCCAGACGTATTTTTTCTGCTTCCGCTTTTCTTCTGTTTTCTTCTTCAGCTTTAGCAATTCTTATTTCTTCAGCGATAATGGCTCTTATCTGTTTTTCTAAAGATTTAGACTGGGCTTGCTTTTGTTTAAGATCGGCAGTAAGTTTGGTTTCGTTTTTCTTGAAATCTGTTACCAGCTGTTCTTTCTGAGTACGCTCTACATTGATCGTTGTTAAATCTTTTTTCTGATTCACTAAAAGGTTTTCTTTCTCTGTTGCCGATCTCTTTTTCTGCTCGATCGATTTTTTAAGCGCAACAGCAGCTGTTGTTATTTCAGCAGCTTTTTTATCCTGATAATCTGAATATTGTTTTAAATACTGTACTCTTCGTAAAGCTTCTCCTAAACTTTTGGATGACAGTATGAAGGTTACTTTATTTTGTACTCCTTTATTTTTATATGCATTTACCAAAACCTGAGCGTAGTTTTTTCTTAAAACGGCAAGCTCCCGGTTTTGTCTGTTAATTTCCAATTGACGAAGATAAATTTCATCCTCGATGAACCTTTTTTCTTTCTGGGTATTGTTGTAAACCTTTTCTCTAAGCGCTAATTTTTTATTAACGTTATTCAGATATGATATCGATAATTTAGATTCGTTTCTGGTTTTTGCCAAATCTGAATTTATCTGGGCGATCTGTTTTTTTAGGTCAGCATTTTGCTTTTGCAGCTGTTCTTTATTTTGTTGGCCAAATTGTAAACCGAACACCAAAATGCCTATTAAAAAGCTAATTTTTTTAATCATTTAATATCAATTTTCTTATAATTGGCTGGAACAGAATAAGGTGTTTCCATCCTCGAAAAGTCAAATTTCGTGTTTTCCAGTAAAATTTGGCTTGTTTTGGAACCTTTTATAATTATTTTAACATTTTTCGGCAGCTTCACTTCATTCGGAAAGGTTTCCCAGTTTTCATATACGATTTCAATGGCATCGTTGGATTTTACGTCCTGCAATTTTACCCAGTTTAAATTGAAATCCTCGGTGTATTGCATCTCTACTTTGTATTCTCTTGTAACTTCGTTGGTAACGATTTTCTGATTGGTAATCGAAGTCAGCTGATATCCTTCAGAATTTTTCACAATTTTAGAATTACTGTTGGTGATATGCATAAATGTGCGTCCCATCAATAGTTTCTCTAAAGTTTTATAATCAATAAAATTTACGTTCAGAAGATTGTTTAGGTAATCAAAATCAGAATCGATATAGTTTTTATTGTATCTGTCCATCGCCTTTATTCCTTCAGGAGTAATGATCGCTCTCGCTGCAGGAATGATTAAAAACGTAATGTTTGACCATATTTTTTTGTCGCTTTCAATATAAATTACGGCATCAAGCGGACTTACCCTCAAATCGCTTGCTGTAATCTTACTATTGATTTTTATATGTTCAAATTTAGGATGCAGCAATATATTTTCATAAAAAGTCAGACGATCCTGAATGTTTTTGGCATCTTTAGGATCATTCTGAGATGAGTTTTGTATCTGGATGCTGTCGTTCTCAGAAGAATTTTGATTAAGAGCTTTTCTGCTTTTGCAGGAAAGTACAGTCAATGTAAGAATCAGGAAGATAGCCCAGTTTTTCATATGATTTTTTTATAGATTTCAGCCAATAAAATCTTTCCGATTCCATTCGCAAATTTTTACTAATGTTTTGCAATATTAACGCCAAACCACACAAAGTGTTATTG
>NZ_JBFRGA010000011.1:0-43277 GCF_052115105.1 Chryseobacterium sp. 2TAF14 | reverse complement strand
CTTTTACATCTTTGCCAACGTTTTGAGCCCCTTCTTTAATGTCTTTTCCGGCTTCGTTTATATCAGATTTAGCTTTTTCAGTAGCTGTCTCGATTTTATTTCCTGCTTTATCTACGGTATTTTTAATGTCGTTTTTGGCTTTGTCTACTTTGGATGTATCCAATCCTAATCCTGTAGTTGTTTCGGTTGTCGTAGTTGTTGTTACAGACCCGTCGGGATTTTCAATTTGTTCGGTTTTTGTTGTAGACTTTGTACATGCTACAAATAATGTAGATGCTGCTACAGCTGCTAAAATGTGCTTTTTCATTATGTATATTTTTTTTAAGTTGAGATGTTTTAATGAGTAGTTCAGAAATTATAACGCCTAATATTTTGAAAATTTTTTTTAAAAACTCTGAATTATTCCTGCTTAGATTCTGCTGTGTTTTCAGACGCTTTTAGCTTTTTCTCTGCTTCAGCCTTCTTTTTATTTTCCTTTTCGAGTTCTTCGGTAATTCTTTTCTCTTCCTGTTGCAATTTTAAAGCCTCTTTCAAAGAATCCTGATATTTTTGTGACGACATTCTTATCTGCCTTGCAATATCAACCGATGTTGCACCCGGCGAAAAAGAATCGATTGCTGTGGTGTCGTATTTTAATTTTATTTCCTGAACATTGTCTGCAACCGGTTCACGTTTGGAGCACGCAACCGTTGATAAAGCTAAAACCGCACTTGCAAAAATCACATTTTTCATGCAACTAATTTAATAGAAATTCAGCAATTACAGGATAATGATCTGATAATTTTACGGAATAATCTACCTTATAGCTTTTGGGAATAATACTGCTCGATGCAAAAATATAATCTATTCTTAAAGGAAATTTATAATCGTGAAAACTAGTAGAACTTCCGTTTCCGGCTTTTACAAAGGCATCATCTAAATTTTTACCCAAATTGTAATATTCCCAGGAATTCGGAACCGAATTAAAATCTCCGGCAAGAATTACTGGATAAGGTGAATTGTCAACCACTTTTCTGATTTTTTTTACCTGCTCTTCGTGCGCTCTAAATGTAGGAATCAGCCTCGAATAAAGAGCTTCAAGCTTATTATTTTCTTTTCTATCCGAATGCTCGTCTTCCATTCCGAGCATATTTTTATTAAGTCTGAAAGGTTCCAGGTAAACATTTACAACCCTTACGATTTTACCATTGATGTCGATATCTGCAAAAAATGAATTGCCTTTGGAAGCATCGTTTATAAGATCTGCCTGTCTTAAAATTTTGTGTTTGGTTTTTAGTATCACCGAAGGATATTTTACCAGATCGCTTCTGAGAGCTCTGTTGGTGTCTTTTTCCTGAACCAGGATAATATCGGCATTTTGATCTTTGATATATTTTTTAACGTTATTCCAGCCCGAGCTTCCGTATTTTACATTATAGGTTAAAATTTTTAAATCGGCTTTGACAGAATCCACACTGCTGTTTTGAGGCGAGAAATTTACCCATCGTCTTACAGGATTGTAAAAAATAAATGTTGAAAGAATAAAAACGAAGGCAATTTTTTTTCTTTTAATCATCCAGATAACGGTAAGCAAAAGATGCGTTAAAAGTAAGTAAGGAAAACCTAACGAAAGAAGATTGAGCTTACTGAAATAATTGGGAGCTATCCATGCGTTTGCAAACGTGCTGATTAACAGTGCTAAAACGACCAAATGAATAAATAGTAAAAAAGGAAACCGCTTCATGGAATTCAAATGTTTGTTTAGTAACAAAAACTCTGCCAATCAGCGTTTTACGAAATTATCTTAATGTTAATTTATTTTAAAAGTAGCAATCACGGGGAAATGATCTGAAAGTTTTACATCATGGTCAACTTTATAGCTAACCGGTTTGATAGATTCTGAAGTAAAAATATAATCTATTCTTAAAGGATATTTGTAATCGTGAAAGCTGGTTCCGCTGCCTCTTCCTGCTTCATAAAAAGCATCTTTTAATCCTTCTGAGGTTTTATAATATTCGTAAGAATTGGGAACGGCATTGAAATCTCCTGCAACAATTACAGGATAGGGAGAGGCGTCTATATTTTTCCTGAGAATTTGCACCTGCTCCTGATGCGACTTAAAAGTCGGAATTAATTTTTTGACAACATTTTTTACTTTTTGCTCGTCTTCTTCGCTGCTTCCGTTAAGCTTAACCATGCTTTTTACAACCCCGAAAGATTCTAAATGAACATTAAAAACACGATAGATTTTTCCCTTTATTTCGAGGTCTATTTGCTCGCATTGTGCGGTGATGTCTCCATCAGAAAGATTTTCAAAAAGGTTTTTTCGGGAAACAACTTTATATTTTGAATAAAGGCGAATTACAGGAAGACTGTATTCTCCTTCCAGATTATTTATTTTTAACTGACCATTTTCTTCCTGAATAAATAGAATGTCTGCATTTTGTTGGTCAAGATAATTTTTTATTTTATCAATTCCTGCTTTCCCGCTTTTTATATTAAATGAAACGATTTTAAGATTCGCTGCTTCTTTATTTTCAGAAGAATAATTGATCCATCTTTTGACAGGGTTTAAGAAAAATAACCCCAGAAACATAAATACAAATGCTCTTTTTTTCCAGCTGAAAATCCAGAAAAAAGTGAGCAAAATATATCCGATCACTAAAATCGGAAAACCCAAAGACAATAAATTAAACCAAGGGAAAATTTTTGGCGGAATATACGCATTCAGTAGAACTCCTGTTAACAGAAACAATATACCTAAATGCAGGATAAAAATTATTAATCTGAAAATTTTCACAATAAATTATTTGAATCTGTATAAATGTTTTTTCCAGATTTTAGCTAAAATATATCCTACGATGGCGCCGCCAACGTGAGCTAAATGAGCAATTCCTCCGCCGTTTCCGCTAATTCCTAAATAGATTGAACCAATTACAACAATCGGAAGCACATATTTTACTTTTACAGGAATTGGGATAAACATAATTCCAATTCTTGCTTCAGGATATAATGTTGCAAATGCGGCAATAACTCCGAAAATTGCTCCGGATGCACCAAGCATAGGTGATTTTAAATCAATCAAAAGTTTTTTAGATAATTCAAAAATTTCAGGCGTTTTATTATTAAGAAGAATATTTCCCGAATAATTTACATCTGCCTGTCTGTAAATCTCACTTATATCAACGCCGAGTTCTTGTAAATTGCTCGTAATTTGTTGAATTTCAATAAAATTCCATAAATTAAATAAAACAAAAGCTCCTAAACCACTTAAAAAATATAGAATTAAATATTTCTTATCTCCTAAAGATTGTTCTAGGATAGGGCCAAAACTGTATAAAGTAAACATATTAAATAAAATATGCATGACACCAACTCCGTCATCAAATGGAGCGTGCATAAACATATGAGTTATGATTTGCCAAGATTTGAAATTGGGTGAAAAAGGATAAAACGCAGATAATGAATTATATAAATCGGGGTTTTGTAAAATGTAAAAGAAAAAATTAGTTACAACATAAACTACTATATTTAAGATTATAATATTTCTTGTAAGCGGCGGTATATTATTAAACATCTACTTAAAATTTATTTTTAAAATCATTAAACGGAACTTCGTAAAAACATCTTTTTCCGTTTGGTAAAAACTCCGGGAAACCAAGCGCTGTAAAATCTTTAATCAATTGTTCTGCATCTATTTTATAGATAAAATCGAAGCGTGATTTAGACTGCATTTTATTCCATTGATTCTGGTAAAACTGCATAAACTCTTCCTCTGTTTTATACTCTAAAACATCAAAAAGATTCTCTAGAAATTTCATTACCTGAGATTCTTTCAGACCTTCCGGAACGGCATCGATTCTCAAAACATTTTCATGTGCCACAGTCATTTCAAAACCTAGTTCAGGAAGATATTTTTTGATTGATTTATACTTGCTTTTTTCAATCTCATTCATGTGATATTCTAGTGAAAACAGAAGAGACTGGCTATTTGTGTTTTTCTTAGATTTTTTATTGTTTTCTGTCACCAGAAGACGGTGCATTCTGCCTAAATCGAGCATCAAGGTGCTGTCTCCTTTGTTGAAAAGCCAATATCCGTTCGGAAGGCGCATTAGATCTTCATCAAAATCTTCATCCTCAAAAAGGTTGATTTTCGACGGTTCTGCAGAAATATTCTGATGATACATCTCCGCTAAATTCTGAATCTCTGCTTTTGAAGTCTGTCTTTCTTCCAAAAACGGATTGTAATCGCGGTCAACAATAATTTCCGGCATTTTGATACTTGCCGTATTGCTTTTGCTCGGAAAGCTTTTCTGCATGATCTCGTCCAGTTGAGGATCTCTTTCAAAATCCAGGCTTGGTGCGATATTATAAATTCCCAAAGAACGTTTGATCGTAGAACGAAGCAAAGCGAAAATAAGATGCTCATCTTCAAATTTTACTTCCGTTTTTTGCGGATGAATATTAACGTCGATTTTTTCAGGATCTAATTCAAGGAAAAGAAAAAATGTAGGAATATATCCCGGTAAAAGCAATCCTTCAAAAGCTTCCTGAACTGCCTTATTAAAATACGGACTTTTAAAAAATCTTCCGTTTACAAAAAGAAATTGTTCGCCTCGTGTTTTCTTTGCTCCTTCAGGTTTTGCTACAAAGCCATGAAGTTTACACCAGATAATATCTTCTTTAATAGGAATCAGTTGCGGATGAAGTTTTCTTCCGAAAATATCGACAATTCGCTGCATCTGCGTTCCTTTTCTCAGTTTAAAAACAGGGTCGTCATCATGGAAAAGAGAAAACTCTAACCCTTCGTGAGCCAGTGCAACACGCTGAAATTCATCAATAACGTGACGAAATTCAATATTATTATTTTTAAGAAACTTCCTTCTTGCAGGAACATTGTAGAATAGGTTTTTAACTAAAAAATTAGATCCTTCCGAAGTCTGCACCGGTTCCTGAAACTGAAAAACTCCACCTTCAATGTAGATATTGGTTCCTAAAGCAGCATCTTTGGTTTTGGTTTTTAATTCAACCTGAGAAACGGCTGCAATCGAAGCCAGCGCTTCACCACGGAAACCTTTGGTTGCAATTTTAAATATATCTTCAGTCCCACGTATTTTTGATGTTGCGTGTCTTTCAAAAGACATTCTTGCATCGGTTTCAGACATTCCTTTCCCGTCATCAACAACCTGGATAAGGTTTTTTCCGGCATCTCTTATGATCAGCTCTATTTTTGTAGCTCCTGCATCGATAGAGTTTTCCAAAAGTTCTTTTACAATAGAAGCAGGGCGCTGCACCACTTCACCTGCTGCAATTTGGTTGGCTACATGATCGGGTAAAAGCTGAATAATATCTGACATAAATGAGTAATGAACTTACAAAAATAGGCAAAGCAAATAAGATTTAAAATAATAAACTAATGAATTGAATATTAAGTTATCCCAAACTTTTGCACAATCCGGTTAAAAAAAGCCCCTGTCTGAAAAAACAAACAAGGACTCCAAACTAAGTATATACAATTTTTGCTGCCATTTTTTTAATACCTTTACATCATTTTTTCTTCTAAGACCAGCTTAGATTTTTCCTGCCTTTTTTGTTTGCCCACCACTTCTGCGCTCCCGTGGATTTTATCATAAATTACAGAAAGCAGATTGGGCTTTTGATAGATCTTCGTATATCTGTAATTGGTGTAAAAATGTCTCAGGTGAATTTTGTAGAAATCGTAACCGATCACCACCACCAAACAAACACTGATCACATAAAATACACTGAATTCCAGATAATAATAAGTTAACCCTGAAAATACGGCTCCCAAAACATAAGCAAACATCACGCTTGATAAAAGCTTTGCTCTTGCGATCAACTCCGGATTTTTTCTGTATTTCTTATGCGTAAACATCGACATCAGGATTCCCAGATCGGTTGTTGTTCCGGTAAGGTGGGTCGTTTTAACCAGGAAATTGGAAATACTTGCCGTCAAACCATTCTGCAAACCGGTCGCAAACAGCATCAATCCTACAAGAACTTCTGCTTCTTCCAAAGTTTTCCGGTAATAATGATGCCCGTAAATACCAACAGCCAACAAACACAGGATTTCTAAAACCAATGGCATTGCGTGTGCGAAGTATTTACTTTTCCTGTTAAAATTAATAACGAAAAAGTTGGCGGTAAAACTTCCGAAGAAGAATAAAAAGATCCATGCTCCGACAACGGCAACCTGATTCCAGTTTCCTTTGCTTATTTCTGCTGCAAAAACAGCGTAATGTCCCGTTACGTTTGAGGTAAATGAGAGAAATATCAATAGAGATGCAATATTTATAGTTCCTGCCGTGAAGGCAGTCAGCGTCCCCAGTTTTATGTTGTCTCCCAACGTCCTGCTGTTACTATAATTTCTTAACATTTTACTTAAATTTTAAATAGTTTATCTAAAGTCATTAAACTTCTACGAAAACTTCTGCAAGCCTGCCTTTTTCCGGCATAAACTGAGGAGTTTCCAATACCATTTCATATGAAGCCAGCTCTTTACACTTTTTGATGTAAGGATTCAGGTCAAATTTTCCTTTGGTATTTTTATTTTTAAGAGAAGGTGAGTAATATGCTTCTGAAATTTCTTCGGCTTTCACATAATTGTTGAATGCTCTCTGGAAACTTCCTGAAAAAACATCGCAAACAATTTTATCAACCAGATGCGGATATTTATTTACAATAATTCCGTAAGCGTCACAAAACTCTTTGCTTCTTATTTTGCTGAAAATAGTAGATTTTGTGGTAAAAAGAAGATCTCTGATAGAATCTCCCATATCATAACCCGATACAAGCAAAATCTTGTACTGCGTATCATTTTCTTCTGCGTTTTTCTCTTTTAAAACTCTTTTTAAAATATTCAGCGACTCAAGAGAATAATCTGTTGCTATTAAAATGGTTTTGGTCATATCGTTAGATTTAGTTGTATAACATCTTTTTGATGATACAAAACTATACCTGCCAAATTAAAAGCTCTTTGGAACGAAATTAAAATGTAATTAAAAAGATTAAAATGAGATTAGAATTTCATTTTAAAAAACGCTTCGTTTTGAAGCTAAGATAGGTTTTCTTCCTTCTGAGTACCGTAAATAGTAGGAAAACGCATTTGTACAGTCGTTCCCTGATTTTCGTGTGAGCTTACCAGAAGTTCGCCGTTATGCATTCTCACAATATTTCTGGCAAGCGGAAGACCAATACCGTAACCTTCATAGTTCCGGGTATTGGAAGCACGGAAAAAGGGATCATAGATTTTATTCATTTCAGATTCGGGGATTCCGATGCCGTTGTCTTTTATGATGATATAAAGATCTGTATCTGTCGCTCCCAAGGAAACTTTTACCTGTTGGAAATTTGAATATTTACAGCCGTTATTGATAATATTGGCAACTGCAAGATGAAGAAGCTGCTCATTACCTTGAACTTTTAGTTTTTTAGGATTATCGGGAAGCATACTGATGTCGAGGTAAATATTGTTTCGGGAGTCGATTCTTCTTAAAGTCTCGATAACATCCCACAAAAGCTGGTCGATCCTTACTTTATCGATTTTTGTAATTTTTCCGTCAAACCCGGTTTGTGCAATCAATAAAAGCGCTTTTATCTTTTTATCGAGTTTTTCGGCTTCATCTAAAATAATTTCGAGTGTCTCTTTGTATTCTTCGGCATTGCGGTTAATAGAAAGGGCAACATCAGCTTCACCCATAATCGAAGTGAGCGGAGTTCTAAGCTCGTGCGAAACGTTTCCGATCAGGTGGTTTTGGGTTTCAAAAGAAGTCTCAATTCTTGTGAGCATCGTGTTGAAGGTTTCAATAAGTTCGTTTAATTCTTTGTTATCTGGTTGAGGCTCAAGTCTTAAATGTAAATTCTCAGAACTTATTTCTTTTACTTTTCCGGTGATTTTTAAAATAGGTTTGAATAGAGTTTTAGACAAATAAAAAGAAAAAATCATGCTGAAAAATATCGAAAGAATCATGCAGGTAATCAATGTTCTTTTTAAAAATCCGAGATAATGTACGACATAATGGTTTTTTGCCGAAGCAATGGCGATGTAATCTTTGTTTTGATATTTAAAAGTCTGCCCGATGTAATAAAATTCTGAATCGTTGTAATTGGCTTCACCGGATCTTACGATATTTTTAAAAAAAGTATCGGGAATATGTACTTCGTGTGAAATTTTTTTGAAATTAGAATCTGAAGGAACCGCAAAAACATAGTCTCTTTCCATCGGAAGCTCTTCGTCATTGCCGTTGTTGAGGATATAATTTTCCGGAAGATCGAGGTGCTCTTTACTTTTCTCGATCTGTACGATCGTTGTGGTACGGATTTTCAGTAATTCATAAAACCTCTGATGCGAAAAATTAACAATAGAAAAGTATACCGATCCGCCAAAAATCAGAATAACGGTTGTAAAAACAACCATCAGAAGCACCATCGTTTTGGTTTGATTGGTAATGACTTTATTAAACATTTTCTAAGGTTTTTTTAAAACATACCCCATTCCTATTACGGTATGAATGAGCTTACTGTCTTCTTGATTGTCTATTTTTTTTCGTAAATAATTAACGTAAACATCCACAACATTGGTTCCCAATTCGTAGTTGACTCCCCAGACTGCATCTAAAATTTCGGCTCTTGAAATAACTTTTTCGGGATTATTCAGGAAATACATCAGAAGTTTGTACTCTGTGGAAGTTAAAGAAACCTCTTCGCCATTTCGAATGACTTTTTTGGTGTAATCATTCACAATTAAATCTGAAATCTGGAAAACATGCTCGTTATCAACTTCATTTTCTGTGGCTTCTGGTGTATTGATCGGGTTGCTTCTTCTCAGAAGAGATTTTACACGGGCAACCAGTTCGATAAACTTAAAAGGCTTTACGAGGTAATCGTCGCCGCCATTTTCCAAACCTAAAACAATGTTTTCTGAAGTTCCCAAAGCTGTTAAAAAAAGAATAGGAACATTTTTGTTGGTTTTTCTGATTTCTTTGCAGACATCCAGTCCGTTCATTTCGGGAAGCATAATATCGAGAATCACCAAATCGAAATCGTTTTCCTGCACCAGATTGACACCGGTGCGACCGTCAAAAGCTACAGAAATTTCATATCCTTTTTCCTGAAGTCCTTTTTTAATAAAAGAGACTACACTGGTTTCATCCTCAATCAGAACAATTTTTTTCATAAAAAAGTAGTGAACTTCACAAAAATAGGAAAAAGATTATAAACGGAAGATTCTGTTTTTTGATTTCAAATTCAACAAAAAAGACGAATGTAAAATTCGCCTTTTAGTAATATATGGAATGTGTTTTTAGTTTTATTTTAATTACAACCTGAGCAATAAGATCGGTCTACATACTGTTTGCTGCTTCCGGTGTAATAATAACAGCCGCCTCTCGGACCAACATTTAAACTATGTCCATTATACGTACAATCCTGACTTTTGGATGCTGTTGTAGTTCTTTTCTTTTTAGCCTTTTTACTTTTTTTGCTTTTCTTTTTTGGTTTTGTATTTGAAAATTCGGTTTTAGCAGTTGCTGAGTTTTCTGCTGCTAAAAAGTTTGCAGGTAATAATAAGCCTAGACCTAAAAGGCTTGTAAATAGTAGTTTTTTCATGGTTGTTAATTTGTTTAATTATTATTTTTTATAAATCTTTCTGATATGTCTTTTTCATCAAGAACCTTGTTATTTGGTAAAATAATTTGAATTTTTCTTGTTATTGGATTTTCAAAAATTTGAGCTCCTGATCTGCAGTTTTTAAATCTGAATTTTAAAGCTTTTAATCCTGAAATCATTCCTTTGCTTATCGTTTCCTCATAAACATATTTTGAACAGCTTTTCCTGAAAATACATTTTCTTCTTCTTGAAGCGGGAATTGTAACCCAATAAGCTTTAATGAGTAAGATCAGAAAATACTTCATTTTTTTCTTTAATAAAAACAGCTACTTGATACGATGTCATATATCCAGGTTTTTGCTGACCTATTCCAAAACAACCTTCTACAGGTTGAATGTAAGTAGAAACACTTTCTAATCTCATATATTTCCAACCATTTTCAGAGTGAACTTTAATTAAATTTTCTAATTGCTGAGCAATAGTGGTTGAGCTCATGTTTTGTTGATTTGCAGTTGCAACAAAGGGTACGACTTTATATTCCATAACTTTTTATCTTATTTTTCTCGAATATTTAAACTTAACATAAGTATTTATAAAGCTATTTAATCCGCTTCCAGATCTTGCTAAATTTATCATTGTTTCAATGTTGTCTTTTCCTGCACTTGAATTGTATATTCATACATACTACCTGTTGAGAATTCAATCCGAATAAAATTTGTTCCAATTTCAAATCCAGATACGCCAGAGTCTCCATTTTTATTTCCATACTTTTCCATAAATAAATATTTTAAATTGTTTAACACTCCAAAAGTATAACTCTTTCAAAATCAAACCTTACGGGAAACCGTAAAAGCAAAAAACCTTTCAAAATTTTGAAAGGTCAGAATGGTTAATTAAATGAAGTTATATAATTCCTAAGTCTTTGCAGAATGCAACCAATTGTTCGTTGTTGCTTATTTCCAGCTCTTCTTTCAGGTTGTTGAGTTTCTTTTCGATACTGCTCAAGCTGTTGGGTTTTATATTGTTGTTTTGCAGGAATACCGGAATGTTTTTTTGTAAAACGCCTTGTGAAAGCAAAGAAACTAAAGTAATATCATAGGCTGTAAATTCATAATTATTCAGCTTTTTTACATCCTGCTTAAGATCCAGCGAGAGGTAATTTTCATTGTTGTAAACCGAGGCGATTGCTTTTTTGAGTTCTTTAGAATCGTGTCTTGCTTTCCGCACGTATCCGTTGATTCCGTAATCATTAAAGAGAGAATCTATTATTCCGGATTTATGCTCTGCCGAAAAAACGATAATCTTCAGATCCGGCTGCTCTTGCCGGATTGCCGAAATCAGTTCGCGACCATCTTTCAGCTTTTGAGGATGATGATCTTCTTCATAATAAAGATCGGTGATAAGCAGATCGTAAGGATTTTTTTCACGGATGGCTTTCCGGGCTTTTGCTAATGCGTCATCGCAATAATAAACATACTCAAAATTGTCGAACTTCAGATCTTCTAAAGTTTTTTGTACTGAAATATTGATGCTTTCGTGGTCTTCGGAAATTAGAATTTTTTTAAACATTTTTATTTTTTTAAGAAACRGGAAATGAAATATTGATCTTCAGCCCTTTTTCGGTTTTGGTTTCAAAAGTAATTTTTCCGTTGATGTTTTCTATACGGGAAACCGTATTCGACAAGCCGTTTTTAAAAATTAGTTCATCAGCAATCCCAATTCCGTTATCTGCATAATTGATATAGATGAGGTTGTTTATTTTTTCAAATTTGAAAATCACATTGCTTGCTTTACTATGCTTTTTCATATTGACCAAAAGCTCTCGAATGATCTGGTAAATCTCGGTTTGAGTAGAAGCTGTTACATTTTCCCAGTTTTCTTCCTGATTTCCGACGGTAAAGGTTTTAACCTCATCATTTTTAAATGAAGCTACCAGTTTTGAGATCTTTTCGTGAAATTTTTCATCCTGAGAATCCGGATTTTCATAGGAAATATCTCTGGATTTTTCATAGACAAATTCCAGCTCGTCAAGCGCCTGTTCTTTATTGAAGTCATTTTGATTTTCAATTTTTGTCATCACCTGATAAATTCCGTTGGCAACGACGTCGTGTACTTTTTTGGAATATTTTAATTCGGTGTTTTTGACTTCAATTTGTTTCTCATGTTCTTTCTCGCGGCGAATATTTTTCTTTCTTTTTTCATTCCAAAAGAAACCAATGATTAAAGTTAAAGCAGAAATCCCTAAACCAAAACTTAGATATATGATATTAATTTCATTTTCAACATCTTTAAGTTTTAAATTTTGATTTTCAGCATTTTTTTGCTCAACATCATATCGTACAATTGCAAATTGGTTTTTGGCTTTGTTTCTTGCAGTTTGAGTACTGTCATTTAACTTTTGAAATTGATTAAAATATTTTAAATAATTTTTTTCATCCAACTCAATAATTTTCTGCAACGCTTCAAGCTGATCGTCCGGACTTTCGTTTTTTTCAGCCCTTTCCAACATTAACTTGGCGTAAAATAATGATTGGGTTTTATCTTTACTTTTAAAAAAATCTGCCAGAGTTGCGAAGCTGGAGTTTATGCCCAAAGAATCTTTTTGTGTTTTCCTGATCTGTAAAGCTTCTTGTAATTCTGGGACGGCATTATAATTTGTATTTTTTAAAAATTTTGCTTTTGCTAGATTATTCAAGACGCGAGCGTAGCTAATGCTGTCTCTTGTTTTTAAAAGTCCTTCTAAAAGATTTATAGCTGGATCAGTTTTGTTTTGTAGAATTAAAACATCACCAATGTTGTTGTTAATAACAGATTTGTATTCTGGCTTATCAGTAGTTTCTAATGCGTTTTGATAATATTTTTCGGCATCACTGTAATTTTTTAACGACTTTGAAGATATGGCAAGATTATTATAATTTGATGAATAGAGATTATTAACAAACTCCGTTTTTACAGCAGTTTTTAAATATTTATCAGCTTCTAAAGAGGTTTCTATGCTTCCGTAAAAATCTCCGGTATCTGATTGTATAATTGCCATATTTATCAAAGACCTTGCTGCGCCAACAGAATCATTTTTATTCAGAAAATCATTTTTAGCAATATTAAAATAGGCAAATGCAGAATCTACACTTATGTTTTTAAATTTTTTTGCTTTTTCAAAGTTTGGATTTGATGTTAGAACTTCATCTTCTTTAGTGTCTTTTTTACAATGTTGTAACAAGGAAATTATGCAAATAAAGATTAAAAAATTTTTCATGGTAACAGTTTTCTGCAAAATAAGAAAAAAGGACAGATTACTAAAATCTGCCCTTTCCTGTTATGGATTTGTAAAAGGAGGAGGTAATTGTCCGGTGTTTCCACCTGTTCCTCCGTCGCCGCCTTCACCTATTCCCGTTCCCGGATTGTTACTTCCGCCTCCTGTGTCTTGCACGGTTATAGGATTTTGATCGTTATTATTGCAGTTTGTTGTATTTCCGTTTGAAAATGCTAATCCCAGTAGCATCAATAGTAGTTGTAACATTGTTTTAAAAATTTAAAATTTGCATGAGTGTTCTTCCTTGCGAAACCGATCACAAGCAGTGGTACACGATTAAAAAAATTGAAGCGCTTCTAAATTTTTGGGAAGTAAACCTTCAAAAACGGAAGAGAAACATCTGCTTCCCAACCCGGAGTTTTCTTCCGTCTTATCAGGTGATTTTAGAAATCAGATTAAATGTTTTGTTTTTGTAATTGTTAGTTTGTCACTGATTTCTATGGCAAAGATGGGGTAGAAAAGAAGGTAAGTGTTAGACAAAGTATGGACATCGATGGACATCGATTGCGCATATTTATATTACGGGAAACCATAATGTTATGTGCTTGAAAATCATTTAATTTGTAATGCCTTTAAAAACTAATTATGTCCAAAAGAAAACTATTAATCAATGAGGTATTCGAACAAGCTAAAAGAGAATCTGGAAGAACATCAAAAAATAGCTTGGCTCTTTATTTAAAAGTAAATCTTGAACCTTTTAGTTTATTTCTTGATGAGAAGACATTTGTAAGATATTATGATGCATTTATACTCGAGAGAGGAAAAGAAATGAATCCTGATCCTGATGTTTTTGATAAGTTGAGTAAATATTTAGGGTATGAAGATTTTACAGATTTCTCAAGAACCTTTATAAAAAAAGATGATGAAACCAATAAGACAACAGTTAAAGTATCTGTTGATGAAAACGAAATGTCTTTAACAGATAGAATAATTAATATTATCATTACAAATGAGCAAAATTTCAAAATGCCCGAGTTCATGAAGAAAAACGGAATGGGAATTATGGAAATTATACTTTTGGCATGTTTTACAACAGGAAGTATTGCTTTTTCGAAGAAACCGAACACACAAATTCAAGGAATATTAAAGACTGATACCAATTGCATGTACTGGGACAAAAGCCAATACAAACCGGTAGATTGTCAGGATAAAAGCCCGGTTTACAGTCACAGAATTCCTTTTGATTATGAAAAAATGGAATATTTTAAAAGAATTGAAAGAAAAGATACGTTGACGATAGACAACGCTTTTGGGAAAGTCTGGTATTCTAAATATAACGGGGAAGTCGAATTTTTTACAAATGATGGAATCGATCCGAATAACGGAAGAGAATTAAGAAAAGCAACAGAATATATTATCGATAAATACGGCGGAATTCAGGAAGAAGAGCAATAAAAAAAGCGAAGAAAATCTCCGCTTTATTTTTATAGTGAATCTGTTTCCAGCATTCCCAATTCTCCAAAATGTTTTTTGAATTTCTGAATCTTTGGTCCTACAACAGCGTTGCAATATGGCTGTGTCGGGTTTTCATTATAATATCCCTGATGATACTGTTCCGCAGCCCAGAATTTTTCAAAAGGCGCCAATTCTGTAACATAAGTTCCCGACCATCTTCCCGATTCCTGAGAAGTTTTGATCGCTTCTTCGGCTTTTGTTTTTTCAGCTTCATCTTTATAATAAATGACAGAACGGTACTGAGTTCCGATGTCGTTTCCTTGTCTGTTTAATTGAGTAGGGTCGTGAAGGAAGAAAAATACATCCATTAGCTGCTCATAAGAAATAATTGCCGGGTCGTAAGTAATCTGCACCACTTCGGCATGACCGGTTTCTCCCGTGCAAACTTCCTCATAGGTTGGGTTATCTTTATGACCGCCGGAATATCCTGAAACTGCAGATTCTACCCCTTTCAGCATATTAAAACAGCTTTCTACACACCAAAAGCATCCGCCACCGAAAGTGATCTGCTGTAGATTATTGTTATCCATTTTTAAATTGATTATTTGTTTGATAATTGCTTTTTTTACACTTTAATAAGCCTGAAAAGCGAAATCAAAATTATGAAAAACTTTCTCATTTGCATAAGGTTTTGGTCTTTAAGAACAAATGATTACAATAGATTTCACAAATATAATTTCCCAAAATTTATTTGCCACGAATTCACGAATTTTCTATACCTAAATTTTAAATATTAAAAATTTATCTCGCAGATTTTGCTGATCTCTCAGATTTATTTATATTTTTATCTGCTAAATCTAAAACCTGCGAGAGATAATTCTCTTTTAAGTAAAATTCGTGCATTAGTGGCAAATTAAATGTAGAATAAAATTTTAAATATAAAATCTGTGTAAATCAGTGAAATCTGCGGGAACCAAAAACAAAAAAAGCACCCAAAAAGGATGCTCATATTTTAAATTTAATTCAGACTATTTTTCCCAAACCAAAGCGCTCGCTCCAAGAATGGCAGCATCTGCTTCATCTAACTCGCTGAAAACCAATCTTACTTTGTTTCTGAAAATAGGAAGAAGGTTTCTTTCCATGTGAAGTTTTGCGGGCTTTAAAATGAAATCTCCGGCTTTAATCACTCCACCGAATAACAAAATAGCTTCCGGTGAAGAAAACATCACAAAATTAGCCAAAGCTTCACCCAATTTCTGACCGGTGTATCTGAAAACCTCAATCGCTACAGGATCTTCTTTTAATGCACATTCGTGTACAGTTTTAGAATTGATTGCCTCTTCAGGAAACTGATTAAGCATAGAATCACCGTACATCATTTCACCTAAAGCTGCAGCGTTTGCATCATTGGTCATTTTGCAGGGACTGTTGAATTTAGCAGTCATTAAGTCCGCAAAATTGATAATTCCTTTCCATGGAAGATTGGGAGCCAATTCGATCGTTCCTCTGTAGTAGTTTGCATTGGGAGCTCCTACACCTATACCTTCAATTCCACCTTCACAATGCTTTTCAATCATAGGTTGTATATGCTCATAAAGTGCATCTACAAATGCTTCAGGTGTACTGTATTGGTCTGTTGAGATAGAACCTTTCGTTAAAATTTCTCCCCTGTGATTTACGAGACCAAATTTTGTATTGGTCCCACCGATATCGATACCTAATGCAACCTGTTTTGACAAATCTACTACTGACATTTTCTTATTGTATAATTTCGAGGCAATAAATTTATAAAAAAGATTGTACTTAAACTTAGTAAAGCCGATTTATTTGACAGCTAAAACCGCTTTTTTAGTTTTCTTCCGTCTTCCCCACCAGATTAAAAAACCGGTTACGGGAAGTGAAGCACAAATTAAGCTTACAATAAAAGCAATGATTTTGGTAGGCAATCCTAAAATAGATCCTACGTGAATGTCATAATTGGCAGCCACCGTTTTTTCACCGAAGTTTTTGTCTTCATGGTCATACGTGTGCAAAAGCTCACCCGAATTTTCATCAAAAATCAAACTGCTGTTTTTGTGATAAGAATAAGAAAGATGCTTTACGAAAACAGAGAAGTTGGGATGTTCATGATCATCCATGTGCGGATGTCCAAGATCGATAGCAAACCCAAAAGAGTTAGGATATTTTGCCTGAACGGTATGAATAACTTTATCTAAAGTTGTTTCGTTTCTAAGTTCTATCGAAGCTTTGGTCGTGATGTGCGAAAAGTCCGGGTAAACGGTATTTCCTCCTGAAAAAACAAAATAGATCATCGCCTGAACTACAAAGAATGCATAAAATAAACCTGTAATCGAAAAGATCAAAGCAAAAATAGAAGAATAAAAGCCCAAGATATTATGTAGGTCGTAATTTTTTCTTTTCCAGCTTTTAATGTTTTTCCATTTGAAAGAAAAGCGCTGTTTTCTGGCAGATTTATTTTTAGGCCACCACAAAATAATCCCTGAGATCAGCATAATCACAAAGATTATTACAGGAATTCCCACCACATATTTTCCCCAGTCCTGTTTTAGCAAAAAGCTCCAGTGTATCGATTTTACAATATTGAAAAAGCCGTTTTTCTCGTCATACGTTTTCAGGACTTTTCCGGTGTAGGGATTTACATAAGCTACTTTATAGATTGGAAATTCATCAAAGTAATTCCAGGCTTCGGTGTTGTGCTCGTACCAGTAAAACTGATAAGACATTTTTTTGTCGATAGGAACATTCACCCAATGGATTTTATATTTTTCCTTAAGCTGGTCGTCTACCATTTTTTCTAAAACACGAATTGGCAGAATCTGCTTTTGTGCAATATTTTGCTCGTTGTGATAGATAACATCTTTACGGGTGAAATTTTCAACTTCGTCTTTGAATACAAACAAAGTTCCGGTAATTGAAACGATAAATATGATCAAGCCTATCGACAGACCAAACCACAGATGCAGTTTGCCTGTCCATTTTTTAAAAGGGCCCGGTTTTTTTTTATGGTGATGTTTCTTCTTCATAGAAAATTAGAAAGTGCAAATATAAATAAGTTTATTTAGATCAATTAAAATTTATATTCGATCATAAAAGTTCCTCTCATTCCCAAAGCGTTTACAAACTCAGAATCTCTGGCATTCCACCAGGCAATTGCCGGCTGATAAGTGGTGTTGAAAAGGTTTTCTATTCCTAAAGAAAGCTTCCAGTTTTGGTTGATCTCATAATTTGATTTAAAATTAAAAATCGTGTATTCAGGAACTCTTCCTTCACCATAAGCATACAAACCTGTAGTTGGGTTTGGGCTGAATCTGTCTTGCTCAAAAGAATGAAGCATATCAAGACCTAAAGAAAGCGATTGGGTAGGTTTTACCTGAACGTAAGCCAAAATTTTTGGTGCTGCAATTCTGCTGTTGTTTACTTTTGCGGAATAGTCTCCATCGTCTTTAAGCGAAGTAATACCTTCTAACCAGCTGTAGCTTCCCCCGAAATTAATCCATCTTACAGGAGTGAAATGCAGGAAACCTTCAACACCGTAGACAACTTCCGGCGATCTTTGGATGGTAAACGCTCTGTCTGGTCCCTGAACAAAAGAAGCTCCTAATTTTGAAGTACTTACGTAAGAAGTTACTTCATAATTCAGCCAGTTAGAAATCTGTCCTGTAGCGCCTAATTCATAATTGTTGACGATAATTGGCTTGGCTTCTATCTGGGCAAGATTGCTTTGTGTGGAAGTTCTTAAAATTCTTCCGATTTCATTAATAGAATACGACTGAGAGAAACTTCCGAAAAGATTAATCTGATTATTGATATTATAACGAAGACCAATATTCCCCACCAAAGCGTTGTACTTTAAGTCTCCTCCGGTTACAAAAATACTTTGAGTGAAGGTTCCGTCGCTTTTTACTGAAGAAAGCGTATTAAAATCGCCCACATTTACCGTCATATTTTCGTATCTCAAGCCTCCTTTTATCGTTAATTTTTTCAGTAAATCAATTTTTAATAAAAGGAAAGGTGCGGTATTGATCATATCCATATCTGGAGTCCAGTAACGTCCATCTTCAAGCTTTTGTACGGTTTTATCGTTGAGTAAATCCAGACCATAGATTACTTCCGCCTGAGAATTATTGGCAGACCAAAGCTGGGTATCAAAATTGATTCTGGCTCCCATTTTTTTAGAAATAATATTCGATTGTCCGCCTCCCAAAAATGTGTCGCTATATCCGTAAACCGTTCTGAAATCCTGCATGTAAGCGTTAACATTCAAAGCAGTGGAACCCCAGAAAAGATTTTTGTTGTCGTAGTTTATTCTGTAATTATGATTTCGTGGAGTTCCTTGCGGAGTCGTTTCCAGACTTTTGCCTTCACCTTCACCAATAGTTGGTGTAACGCCGTATTTTCCAGTTTTTATACCTAAATTTAAATCAGATTTTGATGCATAACCCATGTAAGAAACCTCGATTCTCTGGTCGTCATTAATGTCGTAACCCAGCTTTAGCAATCCGTTATAATTATTCATCTGCGCTGTGCTGTAAGTAGGACTTAAAAATACGCCCTCTCCGTCTTTTGCATCACCCGTTCTTTCATACGCCAAAGAAGCGACATAATCGAATTTTTTGATTTTACCCGATAAAAGTTGGCTTGCTCTGAAGCCTAAAGTTCCGCCGTAAGGTTGCCCCGTAATACCTACCTGAGAAATTCCCGATATTTTTTTATCTGTTTTGTTTCTTTTAGTAATATAATTGATGATACCTCCATCTGCGCCGTTTCCGTAGATTGACGAAGCTCCTTTTATCACCTCAACTCTTTCTATAGCTGAAGGATCGATTGATCTGATGTCTCTTGCACCATTTCTTAACGGAGTAGACTGTGGAATGCCATCAATAAGTACCAAAACCTGTCGCCCTCTTAAAGTCTGCCCCGAATTGGAAGTCTGCCCCGAACTTGGTCCTAAACTTGGTACGGTATATTGAAGAATATTAGAAATGTCTGAATTAACAGTCAACTGCGACTGAATCTGTTTTTCGCTAACGATGGTAACAGAACTTGGGATTTCTTTGATGCTTTCCTTTTTTCGGGAAGCCGTAAGTACCACTTCATCTACATTTTTTACTTTTAAACTGTCTTTTTCCTGTGCAAAAACAGCAATTGTGCTAAGGCAAGCTACTGATAAAAGAGCCTTTTTCATAATGTTTTCTTTCCTTGTTTTTTACGTTTTCCCCACCATATCAAAAATCCGGTTACTGGTAATGAAGCGCATATCAATCCTGTTAAAAACCATAAGATTTTTCCGAAAATCCCGAAATATGAGCCAACATGAACGTCATAATTGGCATTGGCATATTTTTCTGCGTTTGTTAATTTCTGATGAGGTTTATTTGATAATAGTTTTCCCGAATATTTATCGTAGATGAGCTGGTTTCTTTCACTGAATCTACCGTTTTTACCATAAGCGGTAACGGGAATGTTTTCAAGCTCTTTTCCTTTTTTGTTTTTTCCATTTAAAGGAATTCTGAAGCTTGATGATTTTGAATATAATTTTTGAGTCTGAAGAATTGTAAGATCAAAAACCGAATTATTTTTTGCTAAAAGTGAATCTGGGGATTTAATTTCCTTTTCTTTTGGAAGTTCTGCCAAACCGGATAACGCAAAATTAAATGAATTTTTCACCCAAGAATACGCAAAATATAATCCTGAAAGACTTAATAATAAAGCAATAAATGAGGCATAAAATCCTAAGACATTGTGAAGATCGTAGTTTTTTCTTTTCCAGGATTTTACTTTTTTCCAGTCAAAAGAAAGCCTGCTTTTTCGTGCATTTTTATTTTTTGGCCACCAGAGAATAATTCCTGTAACGAGCATGATGATAAATAAAATAACCGGAATTCCGACTACATATTTCCCCCAGTCAGATTTTAAAAGTAAACTCCAGTGGATGGACTTCAGAATAGGGAAGAGGTCATATTTTTCGTTATAAATTCCTAAAATATTACCGTTGTACTGATTGACATAAATGAGTTTGTTGATTTTTACTTCATCAAAATAATTCCACGCTTTTTTGTCTTTTTCATAAAAAAGAAACTTGTAAGATTTATTTTTTCCTAATGAAATTTCAACCGAGCTTACCGGGAACTTCTCATTGAGTTCCAAAGTAATTTTTTCTTTTAAGACTTCAATAGACAGCGGTTTTTCACGTATTGTTTCAGCCTTTACATAAATGGCTTCTTTTCTAAGTTGATTCTGAATTTCATCTTTAAAAACATACATCGATCCTGATAATGAAACAATAAAAACGATGAGCCCTACAGATAAGCCAAACCACAAATGCAGTTTTGATGACCATTTTTTTATGAAAGAAGGTTTCTTTTTGTGGTGATGCTTTTTCTTCATAGTAAAAAGCTAACCTTTTGAGGGGTTAGCTTTTGATGTATTTTATATTAGAACTTGTAAGCAAATGTTCCTAAAAAGTTTGCCAACATTTGTGGGTTGGCAGTAGAATATCCTGTCCAGTAATGTTCGTTTGTAAAGTTATCAACTTTAACTCCGATTCTGAATTTTTTAGCATCATAAAACGCATTAGCATTCAAAACAAAATATTTTGGTAGAATGAAATCTCCTGTTACATTATTATCACTAGCATAATTTCCTCCAAATCCGAAACCAAGACCTTTTATTTTTCCGTCAACAAATTGGTAAGCTAAGTTGAAGTTAGCATTCCAAAAAGAACCTGCTGTTGTAGGTCTTAAATCTGTAGATTCATCTACGGTATCATTATAAGCCAAACCACCTACTAAAGAGAAACCTTTTACGAGATATGCATTAACTTCCAATTCAAAACCTTTGCTGAGTGTAGAAGCTGCTTGCTGTTGAACAGAAATAAAACCTGGGGCATATTCTCCAGTATATAACAATTGGTCTTTCACCTTGATGTTGTAGTAAGAAACCGTTGCATTTAATCTGTTTTTAAATAAACTTGCTTTAAAACCTCCTTCAAACTGATTCCCTCTTTCAGGATCTGATAAAGCCAATTCTCCTGCCGTATTATAGGTATAATATCCGTTAGACTTAAAAGAGTTCTGATAATTTCCGAAAACGGAGAATTTCTCGGCAATAATTTCGTAAACGATTCCTGCTTTTGGAGAAAACGCAGATTGATTATATGCAGAGTTTGGAGTAGGATTCGTATCTGATCCAACACTTCCACCCAAATAGTCGTTGTTTTCATAACGAAGTCCTGCCATAATGTGCAGTTTGGGAATTGGAGTAAACAAGTTGGAAATATATCCTGAATAAGTATTCTTATCACTCAAATAATTATAGGTAGAAACGTTTGCAGGATTAGCATAAAGTGCAGATAATGCGTCTGCATTCATATCTGAGTAATTACCTCCGGAAGCTGTTACATAAGGGAATAAAGGATTTGTATAAAAATCAAAATTAGAATTCAGGTACTTGTAACGCAATCTTTCCGTTGTTCTCATATAATCGAAACCAACAACCGTTCTGTTTTTCATTCCGTTTGAAAAATCATAATTAAAGTTGAAGTTTTGTTGAATCTGGAACCAAGATTTTTTACTACCGTTTGTAGATTGGTCTGCTCTTGCTACGTTGTAAGACGAAGATGCTGTATCGTATGCAATCGAAAAATATGGATTGTAACCATCTGAATAAGAATCAGAATTATTGATATAAGTATTTGAGGTGATGTTATTGCTGATTTTCCACTTTACGTTTCCGAAAATATTAGAATTTCTTGCGGTCATATACAAGTCGTTTCCGGTGTAAGATTCTTTATAATCTAAACCTGCTACTCTTTCCAAATCTTTCATATTATCAATTCCGTTTAAGGTTTTTGGTGAAAGGTAGAAGAAATAAGGATTTGCAGTAACCCGGTTTCTGAATAATTCATAGTCTACATTCAACTGAAGTTTATCGGAAACATTCCATGTCAAGCTAGGAGCGAATGTTGTATATTGGTTTTTAGCGTCTGTTTTTGTGAAGTTTCCTTCATTTGTATAAGCAGTATTTACACGGAAAAGTAAATCTTTTGTAATTGGAGCATTAATATCCGCAGTTGCTCTGTAGGTATTATAAGTTCCTGCAGAAGCTGAAACTGCACCAAAGAAATCTTGCTGGGTTTTTTTTGTAACTCTGTTAATAAGACCACCGTAAGAAGCTACATTACTTCCATAAAGCGTTCCTACTGGTCCCTTCAAAAACTCTAAAGTTTCAACATTAATTGCATCAATGGTAGAAGTAACCGGAGCAACCACACCGTTTCTTGTAGAAGCCTGAGAAGGGAATCCCCTCAAAACGAAAAATGAACCACCGTCTCCGGCTCTTCCTGTTGGATTCCACATTTTTTGTAAACCAGTTACGTTTCTGTATGCGTCGTCTACAGTAAAAATATTTTGATTTTCCAAAATTCCTTTATCGATAGAAGAATAAACTTGTGGATTTTCTATGAACTTCACCGGCATTTTGTTAGAAGATTCAGTATCGAGTTTTTTCACCATTCTATTGATGATAACTTCTTCTATATTTTTAGAATTTGCAGAATCTTTTTCCTGTGCAAAAGCAAATGCAGTTGCCAGTAATGAAGCAGAGATCAATAATTTATTCATTGTAATACCTAATTTTTTTGCAAATATATTCTTTTTAATTATTCTAAATAAATTACTTGATTGATATTTGTCATGTTTATTTAATAAGTATTGTTCTGTAAATAACAAAAAACCCGCTTCAAATGAGGCGGGTTTTGCGAAATTTATAATTTGTCTCTTATGCGGGAATTTCTCCTCTGTATAAGAATGAGATAATCTCTTTATTCATCTTGTCTACCATTTCGCTGAAAAGGTGGAAAGATTCCTGCTTGTAAATTACCAAAGGATCTTTTTGCTCGTAAAC
This sequence comes from Chryseobacterium sp. 2TAF14, assembly GCF_052115105.1. NCBI lineage: Bacteria > Pseudomonadati > Bacteroidota > Flavobacteriia > Flavobacteriales > Weeksellaceae > Chryseobacterium > Chryseobacterium sp. 2TAF14. Next base: position 20,038 of record NZ_JBFRGA010000011.1, on the reverse strand, counting down.
AGCTCCTTGAGAAGATCTTCTCAAATCATCCATTTCACGAAGGTGAAGTTTCCAGTTTTCATCAATGATTGATAAAGTGATGTTCTTTTCAAAATCATTAATCAAGCTGTCACATTGCGATTCGTAAGCTTCTTTAAGATCTGTAACGATGGTTAAAGTTTTTACACCGTCAGAAAAAGGAACTTGAATCATTTTAAACATAGAACCCTGATTCTGATATACATTCTCAATAATCGGGAACGATTTTTCTTTAAGCAAATTCAGCTTCATGTTATAATCGTCCTGAGCTGCTTTAAATAGAATATTGGTAAGTTCCGGAATTTGTTTCGATTTAAAATCATTTTCAGAAACCGGAGATTCCATTGTAAAGTTTTTAATTACTTCAAACTCGAAATCTTTATAATTTCCGGATGCTTTTCCTTTAGCTACAATAGAATTTGAAACATCAAAGATCATATTCGTAATATCGTACTTCAGGTGATCTCCAAACAAAGCATTCTTTCTTCTTTTGTAGATTACGTCACGTTGTTTATTCATTACGTCATCGTATTCCAAAAGTCTCTTTCTTGTTCCGAAGTTGTTTTCTTCTACTTTTTTCTGAGCTCTTTCAATAGATTTAGAGATCATAGAATGCTGAATTACTTCACCTTCTTTATGACCCATTCTGTCCATCATTTTAGCGATTCTTTCAGAACCGAATAAACGCATCAGGTTGTCTTCCAAAGAAACATAGAACTGCGAACTTCCAGGATCTCCCTGACGTCCCGCTCTACCTCTCAACTGTCTGTCAACACGTCTTGAATCGTGTCTTTCGGTTCCGATAATTGCTAAACCACCGGCTTCTTTTACTTCTTTAGAAAGCTTAATGTCGGTTCCACGACCCGCCATGTTGGTTGCAATGGTTACAACTCCTGGTTGACCTGCTCCTGCAACAATTTCTGCTTCTTTTTTGTGAAGTTTTGCATTCAACACTTGGTGCTGAATTTTTCTAAGCTGAAGTGCTTTTGAAAGCAATTGTGAAATTTCAACCGAAGTTGTACCCACCAATACAGGTCTTCCTGCAGAAGTTAGGTTTTCAATTTCTTCAATAACTGCATTGTATTTTTCTCTGTTGGTTTTGAAAACCAAATCTTGTCTGTCGTGTCTCTGAATAGGACGGTTGGTAGGAATTACCACCACATCTAATTTGTAGATCTGCCAAAGTTCACCCGCTTCAGTTTCTGCTGTACCTGTCATCCCCGCAAGTTTGTTATACATACGGAAATAATTCTGAAGAGTTACTGTAGCGAAAGTTTGCGTTGCCGCTTCGATTTTTACACTTTCTTTAGCTTCAATCGCCTGGTGTAAACCGTCTGAATAACGACGACCTTCCATGATACGGCCGGTCTGCTCGTCAACGATTTTTACCTCACCGTCAATGACCACATATTCATCATCTTTTTCGAATAATGTATACGCTTTCAATAACTGGCTCATTGTGTGAACACGCTCAGATTTTTCAGCAAATTCAGAGAACAATTTTTCTTTAGCTTCAAATTCTTCTTCTTTAGATAAATTTTTAGCTTCAACTTCAGCAATTTCAGTTCCGATATCCGGAAGAACGAAAAAGTTGGCATCAGAATTTCCTTGAGACATGTATTCAACACCTTTGTCTGTAAGATCAACCTGATTATTTTTTTCTTCGATTACGAAGTAAAGATCTTTGTCTACAATCGGCATGTCACGGTTGTTATCCTGCATGTATTGTGCTTCAGTTTTTTGAAGCAATGCACGGTTTCCGCTTTCCGATAAGAATTTAATTAATTGTCTGTTTTTAGGAAGACCTCTGTAAGCCTGAAGTAATTTGAATCCTCCTTCTTTCGTATTTCCTGCAGCGATTAATTTTTTAGCTTCATTAAAAATGGCAGAAACAGTTTTTTTCTGAACTTCAACGATTCTGTCGATAGAAGGTTTTAGTACATCAAACTCCTGTCTGTCACCTTGAGGAACAGGTCCTGAAATAATTAACGGCGTTCTTGCATCATCTACCAATACAGAGTCTACCTCATCCACAATAGCAAAGTTTAATTCTCTCTGCACCAATTCTGTAGGCGAAGTTACCATGTTGTCTCTCAGGTAATCGAAACCAAATTCGTTGTTGGTTCCGTAAGTAATGTCTGAGTTGTATGCATTTCTTCTTCCGTCAGAATTCGGTTGGTGATTATCGATACAGTCGATAGACATTCCGTGGAACTGGTATAATGGCCCCATCCAAGCCGAGTCTCTTTTCGCCAGATAATCATTCACGGTTACAACGTGAACTCCTCTTTCAGGAAGTGAATTTAAATAAATAGGAAGCGTTCCCACCAAAGTTTTACCTTCTCCGGTTGCCATTTCGGCAATTTTTCCGCTGTGAAGAATTACACCACCAATGAACTGTACATCATAATGTACCATGTCCCAAACTACAGGTGTTCCGGCTGCGTTCCATGAGTTTTTCCAAACTGCCTGATTTCCCTGGATCTCAATAAAATCTTTTCCGGCAGCGGCAAGTTCTCTGTCCCAATCTGTTGCGGTTACACGAATTTCTCCGTTCTGAGCCCATCTTCTTGATGTTTCTTTGATCAAGGCGAAAGCTTCCGGCAAAATTTGCAAAAGTACTTTTTCTTCAATTTCGTAAGAATCTTTTTTCAAAGCTTCTATTTTAGAAAAAAGCGCTTCTTTCTCATCAACATTGGTAGAGTTTTTTATCTGCTCTTTAATTTGTTCTATCTGCGCTGTGATGCTGCTTGTCGCTTCTTTTATTTTAGATTTGAACTCGGCAGTTTTTTCTCTCAAACCATCGTCAGATAATTCTCCGATGCTTGGTTCAACAGCTTTGATTTTTGTTACAACTTTTTTTACTTCCTTTAGGTCCTGCGCTTTTTTGTCTCCCAAAAACCCTTTAAGAACTTTATTTAAAAAACTCATAGAATTTGATTTAAGCTCAAAGCTTATTGCTTTAAGCATATTAAAATTACACGTTTAGGTGTGTATTGTATATTTAAAAAAGCTTTAAGTAACCACCTAAAGCTCAGTGCTTTTTATTAATATTCGTCTTCGTTCCAAAGATAATCTTCATCTGTTGGATAGTCGCTCCATATTTCGTCGATAGCATCATAAATTTCTCCTTCATCTTCGATAGCCTGAAGGTTTTCTACAACTTCCATTGGTGCACCAGTTCTGATTGCGTAGTCGATAAGTTCTGCTTTTGTCATCGGCCAAGGTGCGTCGCTTAGATATGAAGCTAATTCTAATGTCCAGTACATAATTTATTATTTTTTTGCAAAAGTATAAAAATAGGTTATATTATAAACTTTTTTTATGACTTGATTTTCAATTCTTTTATTAAATTTTGTCTATAATTTACTGCAGATGGCTTTATAAGCACAGTCACAGCAGATTGATGTCATTTTCTCAAAAACCATTCCACAAATTTTTTTGTGCCATTTTGGAAGTTTGTGGCGGGATTATAACCTATTAAATTTTTAGCTTTTGTAATGTCTGCGCTGGTTTTCTGCACATCACCGGGTTGTAGTGGCAGAATTTTTCTGATGGCAGTTTTATTGAGATTCTTTTCAATTTCTGACAACATTTCAGATAATGTGACAACCTCGCTTTCACCTAAATTGATAATTTCATATACATCTGAATTTTTCTCCAGATAATCGATTGATTTTAAGATGCCGTCAATAATATCGTCAATGTAAGTATAATCTCTTGCTGTATTTCCGTCGCCGTAGAAAGGGATTTCTTTGTTTTCCGAAATAAGTTTTGTGAATTTATGAATGGCAAGATCTGGTCTTTGTCTCGGTCCGTAAACGGTAAAAAACCTCAGCTGAATCATGTCTATCTTGTATAAACTGTGGTAAACATGTCCTAAAATTTCGCCGCTTTTTTTTGTCGCTGCATACGGTGAAATGGGCTGATCTACATTGTCGGTTTCAGAAAATGGTGTTTTTTCATTATTTCCGTAAACACTTGATGATGAGGCGCAGATTATTTTTTTAATATTGAATTGATTGCACAGTTCCCAGAGATTCATTGTTCCGCGTACATTCACCTCTTCGTATTCCAGAGGTTTTTCAATGGAAGGTCGTACTCCAGCAAGAGCAGCCAAATGGATGATGAGATCAATCTGATGAGACCGGAATATTTTTTCTAAACCATTCTGATCTCTGATATCCTGGAAATATAAGGTATAATGTTCTGATTTTGAAATAGAAATTAGGTTTTGAATATCTTTCTCTTTTTCAGAAAAATTAAATTCAATGTTTTTTTCTAAAGATTCTAAAGTATTTTTAATTTTTATCTTATAATCATAAAAATCATCAAAATTGTCAATGTTTATGACAGAATGTCCTTCTTTCAATAATTTTTCTATTAAATGAGAACCAATAAAACCGCTTCCACCTGTTACGAGATATGTCATCTGAGTGTTTTAGTTACACAAAAGTATAAATTTAAGAATTTCTTTCTTTTAATAAATAGATAATATTTAAAGACTTGGCTAAATAATATTTAATTACAATTTAAAAAGCATTCAAAAACCATGATGTCAATATTTCATGTTTTTGTACTTTTACTTTTAAATTATTTAACATGCAATTTCAGGGGCAAATTTTAAAAATGACAAGTTTCAACGATCAGCCGATCCAATATTATCTCAATCTTTCAGATCTTATCCATATGAATGAGCTGTTTGGTAAAGAATTAACCATTAAACATACGGGTTTTCAGTGTGTAAACTGTGGATTGGATAAAACCGTCTACAGAATGGGCTTTTGCAAAAGCTGTTTTTTCGAAAGTCCTTATGCAAGTGATACGATCATTCGTCCGGAGCTTTCTACAGCACATCTGGGAATTGGTGAAAGAGATCTGGAAATAGAAAGACAAATCCAATTGCAGCCGCATACCGTATATTTAGCTTATACAGGCGATGTGAAAGTGGGCGTTACAAGAAATACTCAAATTCCGACGCGTTGGATCGATCAGGGCGCAACATTTGCTTTGCCAATTGCGAGAACAGAAAACCGATACGAAGCCGGAATGATAGAAGTTGCCCTGAAAGAACATCTTCCCGATAAAACCAACTGGAGAAAGATGCTGCAGGATGATTTTGAAGACGAAGTTGATCTGGCAGATTTTCAGCAGAAAATAAGAGAATATTTTCCTGATGATTTCCAGAAATTTTATTCTGAAGGTGAAGAAATGTGGAAATTCGATTATCCGTTCTCAAAACCTGAAAAAATTGCTTCCATTTCTTTAGATAAAAAACCTGAATTTAGCGCAGTGCTGAATGGTATTAAAGGTCAATATCTGAGTTTTGAAGGCGGAAATTTTATGAATGTAAGAGCACATGAAGGTTATGTAATTGAGCTGGCTGTGAAAAATTAATTTAAAAATGTAAAATCATGAAGAAACCTTGGGTTAAAAAGCTTTTAATAAGTCTCGGAATTTTATTTGGAATCGTCTTGATCGCCAATTTCGGACTTAATATCTGGCTCAAAACCCAGCTTCCTGGTTATATCAAAAAAAATACAGATTACAAAGTTTCTTACCAATCTCTGGATGTAGATTTAGGAACAGGAAATATTTTGGCGACCGGAATCACCGTCAACAATAAAAATCCCAATAATACTGATGTAATCGGGCTTCAGGGAACAATCGATACTTTAAAGATCAGCCGTTTCGGAATTTATGATGCATTGTTTAATAAAACCATAAGCTCTTCAGATTTACTGCTCTCAAAGCCGAATCTCAATATTATTCTGGCAAAACCTGTCGATAAAAAAACCGGGAAGAAGACAAACCCGGTCAATTTTGAAAATATCAGGATCAATAAAGGAACAATTAATATTTTTAAACATACAAAACAGAAGTTTGTAGGCGTCGATCAGCTTGATTTATATGTAGAAAATCTGCAGATGACCGAAGAATCTGTTGAAAATAAACTTCCTGTGGTTTTTGATCGCTACAGTATTCGCGGGAAAGATTTTTTCTTTCAGCCGGACGATATTTATACTTTAAAAATCTATAAGATCACCACAACAAACGGGCAGATGTCGGTTGAAAACTTCCAGCTTACACCGCTAATTTCATTTGAACAGTTTAAAAAATCTTATCCTAAAAAAACACAGATGTATCAATTTAGCATTCCTAAAATGAATTTTAAGGATGTTGTCCTGAAGAAAAATAAAGCTTCATTGGCTAATGCAGATTTTCAAAAACCTTTTGTGAAAGTTTATACAACCGGAGTTTCTGCAATTAAAAAGGCAGAAAAAAAACAAAATTTTGAGCTTAATTTAGATGATGTTCAACTGAGTAATGCTAAAATCCAGATCATAAAACCCAATGAAACCGATTTGTTTTTTGCTGAAGACCTGAGTGTAAATATCAATAAGCTGGAGTTTACAAAAGAAAGCTCTAAGGAAGTTATTCCTGTGCTTTACAAAGATTTTAAAATTGCAGGAAGAGGAATTTATTATAATGACAAACAAAATATTTCCGTTGGAAGTTTTCATCTCAATCCTAAAGGCGGGCAAATAAGAAATGTTGTTGCCAAACCTACAAATTCGCCGGGAATGGCAATGGATTTTAAAACCAGTCTGATACAATTTAATATCAATGATTTTAAATTTGTTGATAAAAAATTAAATCTCGACATTAAAGATGTTTTGTTTGACAGGATTGATGGTAAAATTACAGCCGGGAAAGTTATTCCGAAGAAAAAAGCTGCCGTAACGGGAATTCAGTTTCCGATTGTAGTGAGAAAAATCTCAGTTAAAAATTCAAATATTACTTACGAAAGCAAAAACCAGCCTCTAACTTTTAACGATCTCAATGCAACGGTCAATCAACTGGAATTGATAGAAAATTCCGCAAAAAACGGAATTGCAGTAAAGGTGAAAGATTATGCGCTCTCCACAAAGAATTTTGCCTACAAAACAAAGTTCTACAAAATGGATGGGACAGCTTTAGCTTTAAATAAGAATAAAATTGAGATCAATCAGTTTGCAATGACGCCTTTGGTTTCAAGGTCGCAGTTTATCAGAATGATTCCTGTGGAAAGTGATTTGTATGATATTAAAGTAAAACAGATTTCTGCTCAGGGAAATTGGGATCTTTTTTCTGAAAACAAATCGATCATGGCAACAAATGTTATCATAAATTCTGCAGATGCCAATATTTTCAGGTCTAAAATTCCTGCAGATGATCCGAAAATAAAACCGTTGTATTCGAGAATGTTGAGATCGATCAAAATCCCGATGTATGTTGCCAATCTTCATCTGAAAAATTCTCTTTTAGAATACGAAGAAGATACACCCAAAAGCAGCGGTCCCGGAAAACTGACTTTCAGCAACTTTAACATGAATGTTCAAAACCTGAATTCTGCAAAGATGAAAGGAAAACCTACACAGGTAAAAATTAAAATCAACACAACGTTTATGGAATCTTCGCCACTTTCGGTAAACTGGGGATTCAATACGGCAGATCAGGGTGATCATTTTACTATTGCCGGAAACCTGGATAATATTCCTGCAACAGCTCTGAATGCTTTTGTAGTTCCTTACATGAGCATTTCTGCAACAGGTACGATTCAGCAGATGCTTTTTAATTTTAAAGGGAACCCGAAAGGAATTGGTGGAACATTTAATATAAAACATAAAGATCTGAAAATTTCTATTTTAGACAAAAAAAGCAAGGAGAAGAAAGGTTTTTTAAGCGCTGTTGCCAATGTCTTTATTAAAACAGATTCTGATAAGTTTCCCGAGTCTGTAATTGTAGAAGATGTAGAAAGAGATCCTACAAAATCTTTCTTTAATATGTTCTGGAAAGGTGTGGAAGACGGTCTAAAGAAAACATTGATCGGGATAAATGTCGATAAAACGAAAAAGACCGTTGAAGGAGCTGTAAATACTGTGAAAGATGTAAAAAGCGGAGTACAGGATGTGAAAAAATCTGTAAAGCAGGCAAAAGAAGATATTTCGAAAGAGCTTGCTTCACCAACGACCAAGAACACGCCAACAGAGCAAAAAAAGCCTGAAAAGACAAAAGAAAAGAAAGGTCTGTTCAAAAAAATATTCAAGAAAAAAGAAACTCCCAAAACTGAATGATTTCGGGAGTTTGTATGTGTAGATTGACGATTCCAATTTAATATTCGTCGCTTTCCTGAATCGGGATTTCTCGTATGAAATTATCAAACTCGGGACCCGGGTAATTGCTGTCTGCGCCGTAAGAATCAATAATAATTCCGAAATTTTTATCATCTGCCTGTACGACATATAAAACGACATTATCTGCAGGATTGCTGTCGCCTTCGAAGCGATAGGTTTTAAGAATGGTCAATTCGTGCGGCAGATAATTTTTTTCCGAATTTTCATACTTCATTTCGCATGCCTCATTCATTCTGAATTCTTTGTGAATACCTCTTTTTCTAAGTGTTTCCATTACCTGGCTCAAGGTGGTCATTCTGTCAATGTTGTCGGGATTTTCCATAATAATATTTTTATAAGATACTACAATTATTAAACCATAATTTAGTAAGTTTACTTTAATTCAGATTTAACAAAAACAGGGCATAGATTAACAAAATTTGTTATTACATAACTGTAAAAAGGTACACTATTTGATATAACACAATACAAAATCGTAAAAAACATGAAAAAAGAAGTAGGAGTTTTACTGGCAGGAGGAGTAGGTCTTTTGGCAGTGCTAAGTTTTTTAAGCGTAAAGAAAATTTTRGGTAAAAAAAGTAAAAAATATAACGATTACTATTCAGATTATCACAGACACTTTGATAAAAAAAATGTTGAAGACGATCATGGTATCGAGTTTTATGCATTAAAGTAAAGAAGAAATAAGTAGTAAATAGAGATAGATTTTAAAAAAAAATCCGGCATCCTAAATTAGTATGCTGGATTTTTTTTGTGGAAAACTTTAGTGTTAAAACTTATTATTTTCATCATAAAGGTTTATAATTTTACATCAGAAATGCAGAACGAAAATATCATAAAAGGACAAGGTGCTCAGCGAAATGTAATCAACCGTTTCGACAGATATACTTTTGAGCCTGAAGATGAAGATTTCGAACTGATCAAAACCTCTTTCACCGAAGTGTTTCCCAAAACGATTGTAAATCAGGTGAAAAGCGAAGATCTGCCGATGGAATATTCCATGAATCCTTATCAGGGTTGCGAGCACGGCTGCTCTTACTGCTTTGCAAGACCAACGCATGAATATTGGGGTTACAGCGCCGGAATCGATTTTGAAAGAAAAATTATGGTTAAGAAAAATGCTCCGGAATTATTAGAAAAATTTTTCAGAAAAAGAGGCTACAAACCCGCACCAATTTTGATGTCCGGAAACACCGATTGTTATCAGCCCGCCGAAAGACAATTTGAAATTACCAGGCAATTACTGCAGGTTTGTCTCGCTTACAGGCATCCCGTAAATGTTCTTACAAAAAATGCACTCGTTCTCCGTGATCTCGATATTCTGAAACCGATGGCAGAACAGAATTTGGTTTCTGTTTCTTTAAGTATTCCTACAATCAATGAAGATTTGCGCAGGAAAATGGAACCCAGAACAAGTACGGCAAACAATARGCTCAAAGCAATAGAAATACTTTCTGAAAATAAAATTCCTGTTAACGTAATGGTCGCACCCATTATTCCGGGGTTGAACAGCGATGAGCCTTTGACGATTTTAAAAGCAATTTCTGATGTGGGAGCTCACAGTTTCGGCTATACTTTAGTGAGATTAAATGACACTGTAGAACCTGTTTTTGTAAAATGGATCGAAGCTGCTTTTCCGGACAGAGCACAAAAGGTTTTAAATTTAATACGTTCGATGCGTGGTGGAAAACTGGGTGACAAAAGAATATTTGAAAGACAAAAAGGCGAAGGAAACATTGCAGAAATGATTCATAATACTTTCAAAATCGGAAGAAAAAAATTTTTTGACGGGAAAGAATTTCCCAAGCTTTCCACCGAAGGTTTTACCGGTACGAAAGAACAGCAATTGAGATTGTTTTAAGAAAATTCTTTCACTAGCAACTAGCAACTAAAAACTAGTATTATCCGATCAATTCTTTTGCCTGGGTTAATGCGGCTTCGGTAATTTTACTTCCGGAAAGAAGCTGCGCAATTTCGTTCAGCTTTTCATCGTCGTTGAGAGGGATGATGGTTGACTGCGTTTTTCCGTTGATATCCTGTTTCACTACTTTATAATTGTTATTTCCTTTTGCGGCAACCTGCGCCAAGTGAGAAATTACGATAAGCTGCATGTCTTCAGACATTTCGCGCATCAGATTTCCTATTTCTTCGGCTACTTTTCCTGAAACTCCGGTGTCGATTTCGTCTAGAATTAAGGTTGGAAGCTCATCACTTTCTGCAATAATTTTTTTCACGGCAAGCATTACACGCGATCTTTCACCTCCTGAAATAGCTGTCTGAATAGGCTTTAAAGGAAATCCTGAATTGGCCTGAAATAATAACTGAATATTTTCTTTTCCGAATTGGTTGAATTCTGAAGCATCCGTAATTTCAATATCAACTTTTGCTTTTTCAAGTCCAAGTTTTTTAAGTAAATCTTCAGCTTTTTTAATGAAAACCGGAATGCTTTTTTTTCTGTTCTTTGAAAGTTTCTGGCCTAAAGATTCCAGGGCTTTTTCTTTTTTAGAAATATTTTCAAGAATTTGTTCGATGTAAGCTTCAATTTCGACCGTTCCTCTTTGTTCGCCCGAAAGCTGATCTCTGATTTCTTTTAAATCTTCGATATCAGAAACATTATGTTTAAGAAACAGCGTATTTATTTTATTATTGAACTCTAAAAGCTGGGCTAAAGTTTCGGGATTTATTTCAATTCTATCAGCTTCATCCTCCAGCTCTGAAAGAATATCTTTAATTTCTACAAAAGAAGTTTCAAACCTTTCATTAAGCTCTGCAAAACTGGTGGAAACTTCGGCAATTTTAGAAAGTTTAGTTTTTGCTTCATTAAAAAAGGAAAGAATTCCTATTTCTTCCTGATGAAATCTGGATAAAAGCTGACCTAAATTTTCTGAGATCATTCCGGCATTTTCCTGTACGGAAAGCTGGTTTTGCAAATCTTCATAATTTACATCATCCATTTTCAAATCTTCCAGCTCGCTCAAAAGAAATTGTTTGTAATCGCTTTCTTTGGTATTTTCTGAAAGCTGCGTCTGAAACTTTTTAAGCTGCGTTTTTAAAGTCTGAAACTCATAAAAATCCTGCTGATAATCTTCGATCAGTTTTTTGTTTTCTGAAAGCCCGTCAATGATTTTAAACTGATATTCTGAAGTAAAAAGATTGGAGGTTTCAAATTGGGAATGAATGTCGATCAACTGAGAAGTCAGTTCTTTCAGGATATCTAAAGTCACAGGAACATCATTGATAAAAGCTCGTGATTTTCCTGAAGGTAAAATTTCACGCCTGATAATCGTCTGATGCTCATAATCGAGATCATTTTCGATGAAGAATTTTTTAAACTGGTTATTCAGCTCAAATTCTGTTTCAACAATGCTTTTTTCTTCTGTTTTTGAAATTGATTTGATGTCTGCTCTTTCGCCCAAAATCAATCGAAGCGCACCGAGAATAATCGATTTACCCGCACCTGTTTCACCGGTAATTACCTGTAAACCGTTTTTTAAGGATACTTCGAGAGCATCAATAAGCGCAAAATTTTTAATGTAAATTCTTGAAAGCATAGATCAGAAACAGATTACGTTTGTTACTGCAAATATAAAATTTAGAAATCAGAATTCAAGAATTATGCCTGTTACTTCCACTTATTCCACTTAGAATCTGTGTTTTTTGGAGAGAAAATAATCATTTGCTGCTTCAAAGTACCGATGTTTACCGCACCGTTGTTTCCGGAACTGAAAATATTGAATATTTCATCGGCCTTATTATCGATAAAAAGATTGAAAAAATAATTCTGCTGGAAAGAGTTTTCGTAAGTTTTCAGCTGCATTAAAGCATCAAAGATAATCTTCTTAGACTGCGTCTGATCCTGATTGAATAAACCGTCTAGACCGGCTCTGTGATAAGTGTAAATCGTAGAACGCAATTGGCTCATATTCGGATTAAGAATTTCTCCGATCAGAATAGAACGGCTTCTCGGCTCGTTGATCTGATTCCAGCCTTCGTAATTTCTGTTTTGAGAATTTTGCGCAATCTGCTGAGCTTTTGAAAACCACTGAGTTCCGCCCATCGACTGAAAACTGTCTGCATCGTAACCCAAAATCAGGTAAACATAAAAGCTGATCACATCAATCAGGTTTTTCCCTGAAAACTGTCTTTCGTTGAAGATAAGATTTTCATTTTCGGCATATTCGAAACCAAATCTGTTGTCTTTAAGATTCAAAAGAGGAGATTCGTAGGAGCTGTTGAACACAGGACGAACCGCCTGAATAACTATTGCTCCTTTATATCTGTTTCCGTCTCGTTCACTGAGAACAATCGCAAAATTTGATTTTATTTTTTCGAAATTCTGAAGCTTTTTACCGGTCCAGCTAGTATTGTTGATAAAATCTCTAAGGCTTTTTTCTAAAGCTTTATAAACCTGGGTGTTACTTCCGCCTAAGCTCTGGGAATTTACCTGAACGGTAGCCAGAATTTCCTGAGAAAAACCGAAATTGAAGACAATCAGAAAAAAGAGGATGATTATTTTTTTCATTTGACAGATTAAAAATTGAAAACGGAAATTTATAACATTTATTTTAAATACTGAGCTTCAATGCAATCGAGAATATCTTTGGCGACATTTTCTTTTGATTTTAAATCAAATTCCATTTTCTCTGTTTTGGTAAATACTTTTATTTTGTTGGTATCATTTTTAAAACCTGCACCTTCGTCACGCAGCGAGTTCAGGACAATCATATCCAGATTTTTCTTTGCCAGTTTTCCCTTCGCATTTTCTTCTTCATTCTGAGTTTCCAAAGCAAATCCTACCAAAAACTGGTGCGATTTTTTTTCGCCCATTGTTTTAAGAATGTCCGGATTTTTGATTAATTCAATAGAAAAAGTATCTTCATTTTTTTTAATTTTTTCTGAAGCGATTATTTTCGGAGCATAGTCTGCAACTGCGGCACTTGCAATTCCGATATCGATCTTGTCATAATATTCAAAAACCTTATCGAGCATTTCTTTTGCTGAGGTAATTCGATGTAAATCAATATTTTCGTGTTTGGATTTTAAAGAACTTGGTCCTGAAATCAGAATCACTTTCGCTCCTCTTTTAGCTGATTCTTCGGCCAAAGAAAAGCCCATTTTTCCTGAAGAATGATTTCCTATAAAACGAACGGGATCAATGGCTTCATAGGTTGGTCCGGCTGTAATTAAAACCGTTTTTCCTTCTAAAGATTTTTTTTGATCAGAATTAAAAAACTCTTCAATGTTTTTTACAATCGTTTCCGGTTCTGCCATTCTTCCTTGTCCGATTAAGCCACTTGCCAATTCTCCGCTTTCCGCGGGAATTACAGTGTGACCAAATTCTTCGGCAAGTTTCAGATTATTTTTGGTTGAAGGATGTTGGTACATATCCAGATCCATCGCAGGAGCGATAAAAACCGGGCATTTTGCCGACATATACGTTGCGATCAAAAGATTGTCGCAAATGCCGTGGATCATTTTTGCCAAAGTGTTTGCTGTACAAGGCGCAACAATCATCAGATCTGCCCAAAGTGCCATTTCAACATGACTGTTCCATGTTCCGTTATCACTGTAAAATTCTGTATAAACAGGATTTTTTGAAAGCGTTGAAAGACTGAGTTTGGTTACAAAATGTTCTGCATCTGGAGACATAATTACCTGAACTTCGGCGCCTTTTTTTACCAAGTCTCTGATGAGGAAATGTATTTTGTACGCAGCTATTCCGCCAGAAACGGCAATGAGAATCTTTTTCCCGGAAATACTCATGTAAATTTTTTTAAAGTACTAATTTACTTATTTTTTCTTAGAAGCTCTTTTGAATTAAATATTTTGATTGAATATTCGAAACCATTAAATAATTTAAGAAGTTCAGCTTTTTTTAAGAAAAATCAAATAGATTTTTAAAAAGTAAAACAGCTAAAAAAGCGCTCAACTTCATATTCTAACTCCTTCATACAATCTTAATGGTTCAATAAAAAACTTTATCTTATACATCAAAACAGCAAAGGTCATAAAAGAACCGAATCTTCTATGACCTTAGATTTATAAAAATAAAATTTATTATTTTCTGTCTTCAGTTTTTCTGAAATACACATCGTCTTCAAGCCATTCCTGGATTGCGATAGATGTTGGTTTCGGAAGCTTTTCGTAGTGTTTTGAAATTTCAATCTGCTCTCTGTTTTCAAAAACTTCTTCCAAAGTAGAGTTGTGAACAGCAAATTCGTCTAATTTATTGTGTAATTCAGTACGGATTTCTGCATTGATCTGCTCTGCTCTTTTCCCCATGATCACAATAGCTTCATAGATTGAGCCTACTTTATCTTCAATCTTATCTTTATCGTAAGTAATCGTATTTACTTCTGCTTTTGTATCTTTTACGCTCATTTTGAGAAAATTATTTTATTTATAAGGTGGCAAATTTACGAATTATCTTTGGATTTTGAAAGTGGCTGCAGGTGGAGGTGTCTGTAACGCTGCACTGTCCCTCTGCATCTGCATTGCTTTCTTCTCGTTAGAGATTTGATCTTTTATTTGCTGTTCTGTTTTAGTCTGTTCTGCAAGCTTATCTGCAATCTTTTTCTGTTTTGCGGTAAGTATTGCAATTTTTTCGTCCATCTGCTTTTTAGCGACAACAAAATCCTTTTTCTCTTTTTCAAGTTTTTGTCTTAAGTCTAAAGCGGTTTTAGAATATTCTGTATTTGGAAGCTCTTTTTCAACCTGTCTGGTAAAAGCTAAAGCACTTTCTATACGCTCGTCTTTTAATTCGTAGGTTGAGCCTACAGCCAAAGAATAACGCGCCTTCATTATATAATCGTAGATTTTCGGACGAAGCTTGGTGCTTGGAAAATCATTCAACACGTTTTCGAAAGTCGTTACAGTAGCTTTGTAATCTGCCATTTTGTAATATTGCTTAGCATTTTCGTAAGCTTTAAATTCCAGTTTATAAGAAAGCTCATCAATCATGGTATTGATGTTTTTTGATCTTTCAGAATTTGGATAGGTGTTTAAAAACTCCTGAAGCTCATTGATTGCCAATTCTGTACTCGACTGATCTAAGTTATAATCCATAGAACCGTTGTAGTAGCACAATGCAGACATGTATGCCGCTTCTTCTTTTCTGTTATCCTGCGGAAAGCTTACCGAAAAGTTTTTAAACTGATTTCCGGCCAGTCTGTAGTTTTTATCATAATAATTGGCATAAGCAGAATTGAATACCACATTGGGTGCATCATCTGTACCTGCAACCAGATTGGGAAGCCTGTCGTAAAGCGCCAATGCATTTTTCCACTTCTTTTTAGCAAAATTTTCGTTTGCAGCTTTAAGAATAAAGTTTTTGTCTGCACTTCTCAACGCTTTTTCCTGCTGACTTTTACAAGATGCCAAAACAGCAATAGCGAAAATACCTAAAATATACTTTTTCATATAAAATGTAACAGTTTTCGGGTTTACCGAACTATTAATTTGCAAAAATAGAACTTTTTTGCTAAAAGATTTTTTTTTATGATTATTTAACGTAAAATTAGTCTGCTGCGTATCCCAAAACAGCAAAAACATTCATTAAGAGATTCATTCTCACCTTTTTTTCGGCTTCTTTTGCGTATGATTCTTCATCTTTATGGGGTACATACAGTTCATAGAAATTTTTATTTCGGATAACAAATAAAGTAGAACCTATAATTGTGGTAAGAATATCTTCCGGTTTTGGCGTAAATGTAAAAACCCCAGATGTTACCCCTTTTTTAATTACTTCATCCAATTTTCTTACAAAAAGCTGGTAAAAATCGAGCAGCTCATCTTTAAGATTCTCGGTATGACGAAGTTCCTGAGTGACAAAACCATGAAAATAATTGTATCTGAAAAGCTGACTCACAATATATTTGATCATTTCTTTCATCTGCATTTCAGGTCTGCCGTCCTTAATGGTGTCTGCAAATTCGGAGAAATTTTCTCTGGTTTTCAGAACCCGATACTGATAAAGATAAGACATCATTTTTTCTTTAGAACCGAAATAATACGAAATCATTGCGACATTAATATTGGCTTTTGTGCAAATATCTCGTACAGATGTTCCCTCATATCCTTTCTTAGCGATGAGTTCTTCGGCAATATCAAGAATGTGAATTTGCTTCTCAGAAAATTTTTTTCCCATGAGTAGGTTTTTAGTAAAGTTAAGATATTTTTAACATATCTGTAAACAGATGTTTAATAATTTTCAGTCTTACAGTAATTGTAGTATTTTTGAATATGGATTTTTTTGATTTTCATCATCATAAGAAATATAAAAGTAACGGAATCTATAATCTGGATATTGAGCAGATTCCGGCCGATTTTCCTTATTCTATTGGAATTCATCCGAAAGATATTAATGAAGAAAATATTGAAAGGCAATTTGGTTGGTTGAAATCTAATTTTACTGAAAATTGTTTTGCAATCGGTGAATGCGGTCTTGACGGATTGGTTTCTGTAGAACAAAAAATTCAGGAAGAAGTTTTCAAAAAGCAAATTGATATCGCAAATGACTTTAAAAAACCTTTAATTATTCATTGCGTAAAAAAATTCTACGAAGTGATTTCTTTCAGGAAAATAGCAAATCAGCCAATGATTATTCATGGGTTTAATAAAAAACAAAGTGTCGCCGATGATTTGCTTAAAAATAAATTTTATTTGAGTTTTGGAAAACCTGTTTTGTATAATCTATCTTTGCAGAACGTTTTGAAGACAACTCCTTTAGATAAAATATTTCTGGAAACCGATAATGAAGATTTTAATATCGAAGAATTATATATAAAAGTTTCAGAATTAAAAGGGATTTCTTTAGAAAGACTTAACGAACGGATTTTAGAAAATTTAGAAACGATTCAACATGGATAAAGTTTGGCTTGAAAGAACAGAATTACTGATAAAAGAAGAAGGCGTCGAAAAATTAAACAAAGCCGCAGTTCTGGTTGTAGGTTTAGGTGGAGTAGGTTCTTTTGCTGCCGAGTTTTTAGCAAGAGCGGGTGTCGGAAGAATGACGATTGTAGATGGTGATACTGTAGATATTACGAATATTAACAGACAGCTTGCTGCTTTGCATTCTACCGTTGGAAAGCACAAAGTAGATGTTGTTGCCGAAAGATTAATGGATATTAATCCGAATCTTGAACTGGTAAAAATCAATGAATTTTTAAGCCCTGAAAGAATGGCAGAAGTTCTTGATGCAGGAAGTTTTAATTACGTGCTTGATTGTATTGACAGTGTTAGTCCGAAAACTTCGTTAATTATTGCTGCAAAGCGCAGAAAAATAAGAATCGTAAGCTCAATGGGAGCGGGCGGAAAATCTGATCCTTCTAAAGTTATAGTTCGAGACATCAGCAAAACGCAACATTGCCATCTTGCAAGGCAAATCAGGAAAAGACTGAAAAAAGAAAAAATAGATAAAGGAATCCGTTGTGTTTTTTCAGATGAAATTCAGGACGAAGAAAGCTTAAAAATGACCGACGGAAGCAATTTTAAAAGATCTTTCTACGGAACTATAAGTTTTCTTCCTGCCATTTTCGGATTGTACGCAGCCGCAGAAGTTATCAATCATCTTGTGAAAAAAGATTAATGTCTGATTTTAAATACCCAACCAAAGAAAAACTTAAAAAAGATAATGAGATCACTTTACTTTTTGCCAAAGGTAAGTGGAAAAGTTGTGGGAATCTGCGCATTATTATTCTTAAAAATCATCCTGATCTACAAGCCGAAAACGTAAAACTAGGAGTTTCGGTTTCTAAAAGATATTTTAAAAAAGCAGTGTACAGAAATCGTGTGAAAAGGCTTTTGCGAGAATGTTACCGTTTAAATAAAGATCTTTTTAAAGAAAGTTTTGGTGAAAAGACGATTGCGATGTTGTTCTGGATTTCAAATGAGTTGCCTGAAAAATTTCAGGATGTTGAAGAGGAGTTTATTAAACTTTGTAACGCTCAGAAAAAGTCTTAGTAAGGTTTAATATAATTTATTGTTTCTTATAAATGTTGCGCTCCGGAGGAGCGCAATCTTTTTTTTAATATTTTTTACAAAGGTTCGGCTCTTCGGAGCCGAACCTCATTCATTCTCATACAAACATCAAACTTAAAAATTTGAATAATAAGTGTTTATATTTTTTGTAGCTTTAAGCAAACAATTGATGACTTATGCTAGACCAAATTCCCTATTTTCCGTATGTTTTGAGTGCTTTTATTGGCATCGGGCTTGCTGCAGCAACCGGTTTTAGAGTTTTCTTGCCTATGTTTGCGGTGAGTTTAGCATCTTATTTTCAATGGATTCCCACTCATGAAAGTTTTGAATGGCTTTCTGGTCTTCCAGCGCTGATTACGACAGGAATTGCCACTTTAGCGGAAATTTTAGCTTATTATATTCCGATTGTAGATCATTTGCTTGATACGGTTTCTGTTCCGATGGCAACGATTGCTGGTTCTGTACTTTTTGCAAGTCAGTTTGCTGATTTGGGAGTATTTCCACAGTGGGGATTGGCTTTAATTGCAGGAGGAGGAATGGCAGCAACAATCAGTTCCGGATTTGCAGGAATTCGAGCAGCTTCTACAGCGACAACAGGCGGTTTAGGAAATCCCATCGTAGGAACTACGGAAACTGCAGGAGCAGGAATTATGGCAACTTTAGCAATGGTTGCTCCGATAATTGCTGCTTTTCTGGCAATTGTAACGATAGTTGTTATTGTAATTTTAGGGAGAAAAGCATTGCGGAAATTAAGAAAGCGAAAAGAAGTTTTTAATAATTAAAATTTAAGCTATATTTTGTCTTTGTTTTTCGAAAATAAGTGAAACGCCTTTGTTTAACTTAATTTCAATATATTATCAATAATCTTCGTTTTTCTTTGCGCTTAACCAAAGATTAAATTATTTAATTTCAAAAGTATCCCGATCATTCAAAAACTGAAAATGATTTCTGAAATCTTTAAGTTCATCTAAATTTAATTCGGCTGAAATCAAATTGCCTTTTTTCTGAGAAATTTCTTTACCGTCAGCAAAAAAACAATGAGAACTTTCCTGGTAAAAAAGATCATTTCCATCGGTTCCGATTCTGTTTAAGCCAAAAACATACGATAGATTTTCAATTGCGCGAGCTTTCAATAAATGTTCCCATGCTCCGACTCTCTTTTCAGGCCAGTTGGCAACATATAAAATAGCATCATAATCATCATTATTTCTCGCAAAAACAGGAAATCTCAAGTCATAACAAACCTGCAACAGAAAACGAATTCCAAGATATTCTACAATTACTCTCTCTTTTCCGGGTGTATAGATTTTATCTTCGCCTGAAAAGGAAAATAAATGTCTTTTATCGTAAAATGTCACCTCAGAATTAGGTTTCACAAAATACATTCTGTTAAAAAACTGATCACCCACTTTTATAGAAGCACTTCCTGAGAATGCTGTATTTTTATCTTTTGAAATTTTCTTTAAAAACTCCAACGATTCTTCATTTTTATCTGAAACTTCAGCAGCATCCATACAAAAGCCTGTAGAAAACATTTCCGGGAGAAGAAATAAATCTGCCTCTTGATTTTGTAGCTGTTTTTCAATCAATTGAAAGTTTTCTGTTTTATTTTTCCAGATAATATCCTGATTTAATCCTGTAATTTTCATATTTCAAATTCAAAACTTGTATAAAAATACAGCTTTTAAATGGTTTCGGTTTTATATTTGCTGCAAATTGTCATTAGTAATAATTTAAAATTAAAAATCTATGAAGAAATTGGTTTTTATGTTGATGGTTTTTGTCGGAATGGCAGTTAGCGCACAAGCTTATACCGGAAAAGGGGATCAGAAAGTTAATTTAGGATTCAATGCATGGGGTTACGG